>NZ_PDYX01000017.1:0-63093 GCF_002743265.1 Sporosarcina sp. P29
AGATCCGTGAATTGGTAATACTGATTTTGTACTTTTTGAAAAAGAAGTAGAAGAACTGTCCTACACATACTCTAACGAAGGCGACTGCTGTGGTAGGCGTAGCGATGAGACAAAGACAGGCGAACTTCCTGTCTCTGGCTCCTCGCGAAAGCCATCCACCAGCGCCGTAGTGGGGACAATGGACTTGCCACTTACACTGTCAGCTAAACCATAACCTCCTGGATTAAACAGGAACAGAAAAAGCACGTGCAAGAACCACAACTTAGTGCCGCTTATTACGTACTTTAAACAGAAGCGTAATCCGACAGCACTTTAACGAGTAAAAACAACTACTCGAACTGCCCTACACCCAATCCAACGAAGGCGCCTGCTGTGGTAGGCGTAGCGAAGAGACAAAGACAGGCGAACTTCCTGTCTCTGGCTCCTCGCGAAAGCCATCCACCAGCGCCGAAGTGGGGACAATGGACTCGCCACTTACATAGGCAGCTAAACCACAACCTCCTGATTAAACAGGAAAAAGAAAATGCACGTGCAAGAACTACAACCCAATGCCGCTTCTTACGCACTCTTAATAGAAATGTAATCCATGGTCACTTACGCACTAATTCCTTTTGAAAAAGCTACCCGAACTGTCCTACACCCAATCCGACGAAAACCCCTACATTTCACTGTACATTCTTTTTACAATCGTTCAGAATATACAACTATAGAAAGGAATGTATACCGTGCGTGAATTATCATTTCGTTTATTATCCGTTTGGATTATTTGTATTTTATTTACCGGCTTTTTCGCCTATATTGCCAGATCCATTCACTTGCAAACAATCTCTAGTTTTGATGAACCCATTATAGACTTCGTGCAAAGCGCAGAATCCCCAGGACTGACGTCTATTATGAAACTGTTTACTACCATCGGTTCTACAACATCGGTTACTCTATTGGCCATACTGACGCTCGGAGTTCTGTTATGGAAGAAACATCGTGCGCAAGCAGTACTATTCGGCATAGCACTGGCTGGGACAGGCATTCTTAATCAAGTACTCAAGTTCATCTTCAAACGAGAACGTCCTGATTTTAATCGGCTGATCGACATTGGTGGCTATAGTTTTCCTAGCGGACACACGATGATGGCGTTCAGTTTCTATACGATACTTGCTTACATCATATGGAGAAATTTAAAGACTACAGGAAGCCGAATCGCTATCACCATTCTTGCAGTTATAATGATTGCAATGATTGCAGTCAGTAGAATCTATTTGGGTGTTCATTTCCCAAGCGATATAGTCGGTGGCGTACTAGCTAGCTCAGTCTGGTTGTTCGCATCTATTGCCTTATACCAGCGTTTACAGCGCTAATAACTGGGTAAAAGACATAGAAAGATGAATAAAGGAGGTTATGTGAATGTGGAAGGATTTTAAGGAGTTTGCGTTTAAAGGGAATATTTTCGACTTGGCAATCGGTGTCGTAATTGGTGCGGCATTCGGCACGATCGTTTCTTCTTTAGTTGAAAATATCATGACACCACTTATTGGAATCTTATTAGGTGGTCTGGACTTCTCTACATTAAGTTATACAATTGGTGATGCTGCAATCAAATACGGTCTATTTATTCAATCTATCATTGATTTCTTGATTGTTGCAGGTTCGATTTTCGTCTTCTTACGAGTACTAATGAAGTTGAAAATGAAGCCAGCAGATATAGCTGAAGAAGAAGAGGAAGAAAAACCCTTAGATATAAAAGAGGAATTACTTACTGAAATTCGTGATTTATTAAAAAGCGAACGATAAAATTGCGAACACTCATTCATCTGGTCGTCCAGCCGCCACAGTTGTCTTACAAAGTCCATTGCAACGCGCCTGTCAAGGTGTTACAATTATAGGCAGGATACTGATCAAAGGAGTGGATATTCATGTGGTTCGTCTATATCATGTATGCATTGTTTGCATTTATTCTTGGTGGAACAGTACTTGGACTAGTCCGTACGTTCAGCAGTAATAACTAATACAACTTAACAGCAGTGAATGAGCGGGCTATGGCCTATTCATCCACTGCTGTTTTTATATACATGGGCATCACTGACGAAACAGAGAAATCATCCACGAGGTTGCATCTATTCCATATACATCGCGAATCTCATCGATTTCTTTATGGGCAAGAACTTGACCTTCTTTTAATACAATCAACTCATCCAACAACGGCTCTACTTCCTTGATCTCGTGAGTGGAGAGTAAAATAGTTTGCCACTCAGTATCCGTAAAACGAATGAGACCTCTCGCTATATCTTCCCGTACCATTGGATCCAATCCCGAAAACGGCTCATCTAGCAAATAATAGGCTGCATTTCTTCCAAGCGTTGCAGCAATCTTCACTCGACCCCTATTGCCCTTTGACAGTGTGCTGATTTTTACTTCTAGTGAGATAACAAGGTATTCAGCAATCTCTTGCGCTTTCTTCATGTCAAAATCCTCAAATTGCGAATCGTAGAATTCAAATAATTGTTTCACTGTAAAATAAGGATAAAACAAATCGGTATCCGGCATATAAGCTACAGACGAAGCGACTCTCCTCGTAATTTTATTATTATCTAAAATCGCGAGTCCAGTAGTAGGTTTCAATATTCCTGCTAATACCTTTAGCAACGTTGTTTTTCCACTGCCATTTTCCCCTACCAATCCAATGATCTTTCCACGAGGCAATGCAAGTGATACTCTGTTAAGTGCCCGTTTAGATCTATACTTTTTGGAAACCTCCTGCAATTCAATCATCCTGTTCACCCCTTCTCTGTAAATAGTGAACCATCTCGTTCGTCGTAAAGCCTAACGATTCCACATTTTGAATGAATGACTGGACGAGTTGTTCTTTCATTTCTTCACGAAGTTCTAGAATTCTCATCTTATTTTCCGTCACGAATGATCCCTGCCCCCTTCTCGTTTCAGTAATTCCCAAGTTTTCCAGTTCCTTATAGACCCGTTGCATCGTGTTGGCGTTCACACCTACTGAAACGGCATAGTCACGGACAGATGGCAACTTCTCCCCTGCTACAAGCGTGGCTCTTATGATGTCACCGATGATGTGTTCAACGAGCTGTTGGTAAATTGGTTTGTCTGGAAGAAACTCCATACCCATCGTTACACCCTCACTTTCTTCTCAAATAACGCAGATCCTATCATTAATAATACAAAGCTGATGATTAGATAAAACACTACATTCCCTAATGAAAAAGCAATACCATTTGGCACAAAGCCCATGAAGAAGTAGCTTGTATGTTCATTGTAAAATGACTCATTTGTTAATCGCACAGGCACTATCGTACGGAGCCAGTCAAAGAATCCATTCAGTCGTAGTTGTTCCCATAAAGTTAACGTGATTATAAAGAATATAAAAATGAGCGGTACAGAAAAGAAAAGGATTATCGAATTAACCACTTTATACACACTCCAGAAGAACCAGCCGACCATTGTTATAAAAACTAATTTAATGGATATCGCTAGCACTACACTAATTAAAGCCAATACCCCACTCCAAGCCAATTCCATCGTCCAATCTCCTATGACATAAAAGACGATACTTGCAAGAAAACAACTAAAGAACAAGCTACCAAGGGCTATCAAAATAGCAAACATCACTTTAGCTCCAACTAGTTGAACCATAGGATGCGGGGAGTGCAACCACATCTCCAAATTCTTCATTTCTTTCTTTAAACTGACGAACAACATAAAGGCACCGCTAAATACGTGCAGAGCAAACCAAGTGCCGACAATGATATGTGTATTGTCGTAAAGTGTATCCGGATTCCCTACAAAATTTGTAGTCAAAAGAGGCGCTAAGGTAATCATCACTACGTCCAACAGCAAGATCAAAGCCAGCAACCATTTCAACACAATCCACTCTTTATTCATTAATCCACCAAATACCGTATTCCTCATAAAACCAGCTCCCTTCGTTCTAGTGTATTAGTTATATAGTACACTATGCAAAAAGAATTAACAAGGTGATTACTTTAAATAAAAAACGCAAGGTAGAAACGAGAAATCCGTTTCTTCCTTGCGCTACTATTAATGTTTCATCAATCTCCGCTGCTTACGAAGTTCACGTCGTGCCGGTGCGGTATCGAAAAGACGTTTTTCTAATTCCGTTTCAGGATACACTTCCGCCACTGGTATCGGACGATTTGTGTCATCTACCGCTACCATGGTGCAAAATGATTCCGTCGTCAACCTCACTTCACCTGTTACCAAGTTTTTGGAATGAACGGAAATAAAAACTTCCATAGATGTGCGACCAACGGAAGTAACTACCGCTTCGAGTTCAATGACATCGCCAAGCAAGGCTGGAGAAACGAAATCGACTGAGTCGATCGAAGCGGTGATTGCAGCTCTCGTCCCTGCGTGTTTCATAGCAGAAATAGCTGCGATCTCATCGATATACGAGAGGACTTTTCCTCCAAAGATTGATTCAATATGGTTCGTGTCCGGCGGTAAGACCAGCTTACTTTGGATTGTTCTCGACTCGCTCATCGGTTTTGGTTCTGACATTACGACAACTCCCTTTTTAGTACGTTCATTCAAGTATACATAAAAGAAGGGAGTCAATGCTAATACTTGCTTGATGTGTTGCGTATTCGATTAAATAATCCTACGCACACTACAGACATTTCCGGCATATGCGGACTTCTTTAACTCGATTTGCTCAATTAATTTCCCAGTTGAAGGTGCGTGAAGAATTATTCCGTTACCCACATACATCGCTACATGATGAATACACTGCTCTTCATTCTTGAAAAAGATTAAATCACCTTTTTGCCAATCTGCAGAATCGAGTGAGACTGATCTACCCTCTTCTGCCTGATCAATCGCATCACGCGGCAAGCAAACTCCACACGCTTTCCATATAGTACGGATGAATCCTGAGCAATCAAATCCCCAGGCAGACATGCCACCCCATAAATACGGCAAGCCAATGAAGCGTCTTCCCACTGTTAGCGGACGGTGAATCGATTCTTCTCCCACGCGCTCGACATCAGATGCATTTAATAGTTTCCAACCATGCGGTGTCCATACACGTATCTTCTTGCCGCGTCGTTCAGCGAAAGGGAAAATTGTATTGAAAGAAACTCGTAAAAAGAAGGCACCTGATTCGTCAAACAGAGCTGCTTTTGAATTAGTTACTCTGACAAACTCTTCTGTCTGTAGTCGCTTCTTCATGGAAAGTTGTACTAGTGGCACCCAGCCAGGATAGCCTCGCGGATTTTTCCGAGTCGACTGAGAACTAGCAATGATACGTGCCCAGTCACCAACCACTTCTTCGACAATTACAGATTCACCGTATAATAATTGGGTTTGAATTTGATCCTTGTCACTCAGCGCTAGACGTTCTTCATAAGATAACTGGGATAGCCACCTATCGATTTGTACGGGATGATCCAAAGCAGGAAGATCAGCCACACGAGGAGAATCAGGATCAGTCCATACTGTCGCAACGCTTACCGCGCACATCCATTTCTCATTCACATGCATGCTCCTTCACCCATTGCATCATCCGTTTCGAATCAAATCCTAGTCCAGACTCCTTACTAAATTCCATATGCGATCCGTGATACAGCACGCCACCCGCAGAAAACTTCTCTGCCAATAATAGTGGTGCGTCTAAATCCACTCGCGTTATATTCGGCTGACTCGCTGCGATATGGGCAGCTGCCGTCACACCAATTGCTGTCTCCATCATACTTCCGACCATACACTCTACGCCATTTAGTTCAGCCAATGCATTGATTTTCAAGGCTTCGCGGATTCCCCCCGACTTCATCAATTTGATATTCAGTACATCCACTGCGCGCATCTCCAGCATTTTTTTTGCATCCCTTGCTGAAAATAATGATTCATCTGCCATGATCAGCGTGCTTGTCTGTCTCGTCACGTCTCTCAAGCCTTCTACATCATATGCGGCAACTGGCTGTTCTATTAATTCCAAATCTACTCCGTCATCTTCCAACTGGCGAATGAGGCGAATGGCTTCTTTTGGTTTCCAACCTTGATTGGCATCGAGGCGAATCGTGATATCTTGGCCGACGGTTCGACGAATAGCGTGAATCCTTTCTCTTTCCTGTTGAAAATTACCTGTACCTACTTTCACTTTTAGCGTATCGAAGCCTTTGGCAACATGTTCTGCCGCTTCCTTGGCCATATGAGCAGGTTCTCCGACACTGACTGTCAAATCTGTTTTCAAGTTTTGATGGTAGCCACCCAACACTTGTACTAAAGGTAAACCGCAAAGCTGTCCGAATAAATCATTCACTGCCATATCAACTGCAGCTTTTGCACTCGTATTACCTATAATAGCTCGTTGTATTCTCTCCGTTAATACTTCCCGCCGTGAGATGTCTTGGCCTATCAATATGGGCGTAAAAACGTGATGGATGACATAACGAATTCCACCTATGGAATCTCCCGTTATGACGTGTGTCGGCACCGCTTCTCCCCAGCCGATTAGGCCGTCGTCAGTTGTTAATTTGATAATAACCGATTGCACAGTTTGAACCTTTCGCAATGCCGTGATAAACGGTTTACGTAATAAGGATGACACGAGGAATGTTTCCACCGTGCGAATTTGCAATTACTCCACTCCCGGTAAAATAGTCAGCGTCTTACTATTTGCATCCAAACGTCCTTTCACACCAAATGGAATCGCTATATTCGGTTCGCAATGGCCGATACGGAATCCTTTTACGACAGGCTGATGTAGTTTGCCAAAATAATGGTCAAACACTTCATCCATTGTCAGTGAAGCATTCGGCTTCGTTGGTGTCGATTTCGCGAAATTACCAATCACGATACCTGCTGCTTCGCGAAGCTTACCTGCGAGACGTAATTGATTGAGTAAACGATCCACTTTATAAGGCTCTTCACCCACATCCTCAATAACAAGCAACCGATTATTCGTCTTTATCTCAAATTCACTGCCTAGGCTGTTGACTAATTGCGTCAAATTACCACCGACCACTTCGCCTTCTGCCACACCGCCTACAAGTGTTTCGAGTGGCGAGATAGCTTCAGAATAATGAACTTCTACAGGCGTAAATAATTGCCCGAACATTTTGCCTGACATTTCATGAAACTCTTCTTTTGCGACACATGATGCAAGCATCGGTCCGTGGAATGTAACGAGTCCTGCCCCCTGACGAATCGCGGTATGTAGATACGTAATATCACTGAACCCCCAAAACACTTTTGGATGGTCGTGGATCAAATCGAGATCCAGTTGTTCTGCGTAGCGCGCCGAACCGTAACCGCCACCCGCACAAAGAATCCCTTTCACTTCGGGATCTTTAAACATCCCATGCAAGTCAGCAAGCCGTTCTTCATCAGTCCCTGCCAAATAACCATGTTTCTTATACACGGACTGACCTACTTTATAGCGCAGACCCAATTGCTCCAAAAATTGAAATGAACGCTCCAATACTTCACGTTCTACAGGACTGGCAGGTGCCACGATCCCAATTACATCACCTTGTACTAAATGTGCTGGACGAATCATTCTACTCATCACCCTTTCTACGTCCTACTTTATCATATTCAGGAAACACTACCTTCATCACGAGATTTATAAGACATTTGAAATAGATTGTGGGTAATCTTTGAGTTATCCCCTTTATGAACAGCTAATCCCCAGATGTTGTGCATACATCATACAAAATTACTTAAATAACAGAAAAAGTTATTCACAATTCTCCTATTGTGGATAGTTTTATTTATACAAAAAAACGGACAACTGAAATGTATCAGTTGTCCGCAAAATGATTAGCTATTAGTCAGTTGATTTTTGGATGCATTAATTAACGTCCGAACCTTTTCGTATTCTCCTTCATGAAGTGCCGTCACGATCGCACTTCCAACGATGACGCCGTCGGCAAGTCCGCCAAGTGTGCGAACATGTTCCGGAGTAGAAATACCGAATCCTGCGAGAACTGGAACGGAACTTGCTGCCTTTAGACGCTCCAAGTGACCTTCAAGTCCTTCTGTAAATGATGAACGGACACCCGTGATGCCGTTTACTGTCACTGCGTAAATAAATCCTTCTGCTGCTTTCGCGATGGCTTCAATACGCTCAGCTGGACTGGTTAGAGAAACTAATTGAATTAACGCTACTTCGCTGTTTTTCAGTGCTTCTTTTAGTAAACCACTTTCTTCGAGTGGTAGATCCGGAACGATTAAACCGTAGACACCGCTTGCTTCACAATCTGCCGCAATTGATTGCAAGCCATAGCTAAGCACAGGATTCAAATACGTCATGATTACTAGGGGAATCTGAACTTCTTCTTTGAATGAAGCAAGTTCTGTCATAATCTTTCGTAATGTAATGCCTTCAGCTAACGCACGCTCACCAGCTTGCTGAATCACATCACCGTCAGCTACCGGATCGGAAAATGGTATACCTACTTCAATAGCCGTTGCGCCCGCTTCTTGCAGGAATAATATCGTCTTCTTTAACGTCTGTAATCCACCGTCACCCGCCATTATATAAGGTACAAATGCTTTATCTCCTTGTTCATTACATTGCACAATTGCTTGTGTCACTAGTTTTTTCGTCATATGGATTGACCTCCCAGCGCATCACGTACTGTTTGCATGTCTTTATCGCCACGCCCCGATAAACAGATAACGAGTAGCTCATCTTCCTTCATTTCTTTCGCTAACTGCACTGCATAATAAACAGCGTGTGCACTTTCAAGAGCTGGAATAATTCCTTCTACACGTGACAGTAATTGCACCGCTTCAAGCGCTTGCTGATCCGTGACAGAATCATACTGCACACGCTTGATATCAGCTAAATGGCAATGCTCAGGTCCTACTGCAGGATAATCGAGGCCCGCGGAAATGGAATGCGCTTCTTGAATAAATCCATCCTCGTCTTGCAATACGTACATATACGCACCGTGCAATACTCCTTCTTGTTTACCTGCAATGGCTGCTGCATGTTTGCCTGTTGAAATACCGCTACCCGCGGCTTCTACTCCGTACAACTTCACGTCTTGATCATCAACGAATGGGTGGAACATACCGATCGCGTTACTACCACCACCAATGCAAGCTACAACTGCATCAGGCAGACGTCCTTCGTGCTCCACGATTTGCTTACGTGTTTCATCACCAATCACTCGCTGGAAATCACGAACGATTTGCGGGAATGGATGCGGGCCTAAAGCCGATCCAAGAATATAATGTGTATCTTCTACATTGGAAACCCAGTAGCGCAATGCTTCATTGACTGCATCCTTCAATGTACCTGAACCTTTATCAACGGAAACTACTTTCGTACCGAGCAGTTCCATGCGGAAAACATTCAGTTCTTGACGACGGATATCTTCTTTGCCCATGAATACAACGCATTCGAGACCGAGTAACGCACAAGCAGTAGCTGTTGCCACACCATGTTGACCCGCTCCTGTTTCGGCTACAATTTTCTTCTTACCCATACGAATCGCAAGCAACGCCTGGCCAAGAGAGTTGTTAATCTTATGAGCACCTGTGTGATTCAAATCTTCACGCTTCAAATAAATTTTTGCGCCACCTGCATGCTTCGTCAAACGCTCTGCAAAAAACAATGGAGTTTCACGACCTACAAACTCTTTCAAATAATAATCCAATTCCTTTGAAAATGCGGGATCTTGCTGCGCTTCTTCGTAAGCAGTTTCTAACTCCTGCAATGCTGTCATCAATGTTTCCGGAACGAATTGACCCCCGAATTTACCGTAGCGTCCTTTAGTTTCTGTTGTCATGACGATCTCTCCTACCCTTCGCTGTATGAATAAACGTTTGAATGCGTTCCGTGTCTTTTTGCTTCTCTATCTCTACTCCACTTGATACATCGACCATATATGGTTTCACTTGCCCTAGCGCTTCCTGTACATTTCCTGCATGCAGTCCTCCAGCTAAAATAATTTGTTCTTTTGATACTCCTGCATTTTCAAGTAACGACCAGTCAAATGTTTTACCACTACCGCCTTTATATTCAACACCTGGTGTATCAAATAAATAATAATCCACGTCATATGTGGTAGCGAGTTTTACGTCGTCTTCATTTTCAATAGCAAGTGCTTTAATAGAAGGTAATCCTACTTGTTGAATGAAGGCAGGTGTCTCATCGCCATGATACTGGATGTAATCGAGCGGCACCTCATCGTAAATCTTTTGTAACTGCTCTTTCGTTTCATTCACAAAGACTCCGATCTTTAGTACGGACGATGGAATGAGTTTCGCAAGTTTCTGTGCCTGCTCTACTGTCACTTCCCTACGGCTTGGTGCAAATACAAAACCTATAGCATCAGCGCCCGCATCCACAGCAGCTTGTACATGTTCAGGCTTCATCAGCCCGCAAATCTTTACTTTTGTCATGGACGAGCCACGCGCTTTTCCACTTGTAATGCTTGCAGGGCTTCTTTTACTGAATCACTGCGCATCAAAGATTCTCCGACAAGTACTGCACTTGCTCCAGCTTTTGCTGCACGCTCTGCATCCTCAGGTCCCCAGATTCCGCTCTCACTGATGAACACACGCTCTTCATCAAACGGGAAGTGCGATGCGATCAATTCTGTCTGTGCTAGATCCACTTCGAATGTATGCAAATCACGGTTGTTGACGCCGATAATTCTCGCGTCAATCGATAATGCGCGTTGCAACTCTTCGATGCTATGCACTTCTACTAGCACATCCAAGCCTTCTTCGTTGGCATACGTATACAGGCTTCCGAGTGTTTCATCATCGAGTGCAGCCACAATCAATAATATGACGGATGCACCCGCGCTTTTCGCTTGGTCAATCTGTATTTTATGAATCATAAAGTCTTTGCATAATAATGCGATCGGTACAGCATCCGCTACTGCAGACAAGTCTTCAAATGATCCTTTAAAGAATTCCTTATCCGTCAATACGGAAATACACGCAGCACCAGCTTCATAATAAGCTGTCGCCTGTTCAACAGGGTTCGCACCTTCTGCAATCAACCCTTTAGAGGGAGATGCACGTTTCATTTCAGAAATGACTTGTAGTTGTTTCGCTTTCACCAGTGTTTGATAGAGTGACGGACGTGTAATTTCCCGTTCCGGAAACGTCACGTTACTCGCTAGCAATTGATCTACTTCTATTTTCTTCTGTGCAATAATTTTATCTAAAATCGTCATTGGATAACCGCCTTTTGCCGAATCTTTTCGCTGAATGCGACGACGGCATCTAGTTTTTCTAACGCTTTGCCTGACAGGATACTTTCCGTAGCAACTTTCACGCCTTCTTGGATTGTGGTAACTTGGCCATTTGCAAATAAACCAATTCCTGCATTCAACACCACTGTATCAAACTTCGGGCCTCGTTCCCCACCTAAGATTGACCGAGTAGTCGCAGCGTTTTCCACAGCGTCTCCACCTTTAATCGCTGACAACGGTGCATATTCAAGCCCTACATCATCCGCAGTCAATGAAAATGGAATTAAATCACCATGATCGAGTAATACAAATTCATTCTGGCCCGCAAGAGACGCTTCGTCCATTCCGCCTGCCCCACTCACGACAATCGCTCTTTCACGTCCTAGCATTCTGAGTACTGACGCATATTCCATAATGAAATCCGGACGGTTAATACCAGTGAATTGAGTTTCAAGTGATACGGGATTCGTTAAAGGTCCAACTAAGTTGAAGATGGTCGTCTTCCCGATTTTGTTTCGTATAGCTCCAATCCGTTTCATTTTCGGATGAATAGATGGTGCGAATAAGAATGCAATCCCTTGCTGTTCCAGTAAATTCTGCATATCAGGTATTTGGAAGTCGGAATGAATGCCAAGTGCATCCAGGACGTCCTGGCTTCCTGATGCGCTCGAAATTTTACGGTTACCGTGTTTCGCAACTTGGACCCCAGCACCCGCTAAGACGAATGCAGCTGTCGTACTAATATTGAACGTATTGACACCGTCTCCACCCGTTCCGCAGTTATCCAGATAACGCGCCTCTGTAGGCGTCAGGTCATTTGCATATGATTTCATAACAGCTGCCAACGCAGCTACTTCATGTGATGTTTCACCTTTTTTCGATAACGCGATCAAAAACTGTGCAATTTGATCTTCATCTGTCGCTTCATTAAACATCAGCTCAGCTGCTTCTCTCATCTCTTCATACATCAGGTGGCGTTGCTTCTCTACTATGCTTAAAAACCTCTCCATACTCATCTCTTCCCTTCTCGTCTGGATGTTTACGCGATCTCTCGATAAGGCTTGAGCCTGCCAATTACTTGGTCATTTCTGTTGCTTCTAGTAAAGAACGGGCTTTATTGGATGTTTCTTTATATTCTAACGAAGGAACAGAGGCTCCTACTATTCCAGCGCCTGCCTGAACATACGCTTTGCCTTCTTTTACGAGCATTGTACGGATCGTCAATGCGAAGTCGATATTACCGTTAAGACCAATATACCCGATAGCACCTCCGTAAATCCCACGATGCTGATCTTCCAGCTCATCAATCATATCCATAGCAACCGGTTTAGGGGAACCTGTTACAGTCCCTGCTGGCATTGTCGCTTTCAGTGCATCCAGTGCATGTAAGCCTGGCGCAAGGTCACCGGTCACTTCGGAAACTAAGTGCATAACATGTTCATAGCGAACGGTTTCCAAATAATTTGCGACTTCAATCGTTTCAGGACGACAGATTTGTTGCAGTTCTTTCTTGCTGACTTCCACTAGCATATCGTGTTCGGATAACTCTTTCGGATCATTGCGTAATTCGATTTCAAGCGCTTTGTCTTCCGCTTGATCTCGTCCTCTTCTGCGAGTGCCTGCAATTGGGTTCGTTAATACTTTATCTCCGGTTACACGCACGAGACTTTCGGGTGACGTTCCGATTACTGTATGATCTTCAAACTCCATGTAATACATATAGGGAGATGGATTACGGCGACGCAGTTTACGATACAACGCAAACGGATCACCTGTAATATCTGCTTCAAAGCGACGTGACAGAACGACTTGTTCCGCCTGTCCCTCTTTAATCGCATCTATGACAATTTGGACACGACGCTCAAACTCTTCTTTGGAAATGGCACAACGATAATCAGAAAGGGAAACACTATCTTCTTTATCGACTGAACCATTGACGATCATATCCTCGATAGCATCCAAGTCAGGTGCTTCGTATACTGGATTGATTTCTGTATGCAGCAACGTCACTTCGTGCAATTGATGGTCATAGATCACGATAGTATCGTAAATATTGAAGTAGACATCCGGCATCTGGAGGTCATCAGCTGTTCGCTGTTCACCATTTCTTGCTGCTCCATACCCCACATAACCAACCGCACCGCCTGTAAACGGGAAACCTGCATCTTCCGTAATACGTGGCATGAGACGCTTCAATAACGTATAAAGATCCCCTTCATGCGTATACGTTCTATTCGTTGAGTAGACAATCTCTTCTACCACACCATCCCGACCACGATAGGCTTTTTGAGGATTCAGTCCAATGAATGAATAGCGTCCTGACCCACCTGCTTGCGAAGAGCTCTCCAACAGGAACTTATGATTTCCTTTCAATCTTCTAAATATCAAAATAGGGGTTAAGGAATCTCCTTCAATCTTTCTCGTCGTTACCCGTAAGTTCTTCTGCTCTGTCATCATGATCATTCTCCTCTTCTCTATGGACTACCGTATAATTCATGTGATTAAATAGAAAAAGCCCTCTGCAAACAGAGCCAGTTAGCCTGTTGCAGAGGACGATTATGTAACCGCGTTGCCACCTCAAATTGAAGCACCGAAGTACTTCCACTTTATGTGTTTTCACACTGCCCTTAACGCGAGCAAACGTCTGTTTTTCATCAAAACAGCTGCCATAAGTCCATTCACGAACGATGTGTATCAGTTTTCACCAGCCACTGACTCTCTAGGAAGCACATGCAATCGCTACTCTTCTTATTCATATCTTTTCGCTATTCTCTTCTCTGCTAACTCATCTCATCTGCCGGGACGATTCCGCTATCGAAACCTTCTGTCCATCTAGTTATTATATTTATCTTAATATGCAGAATCTTTAATGTCAACAATTTCTTACGGAAAAAATGCTATAATTAGCTTATTGCGACAAGTGCGGGAGGAGAATCTTTATGCGAATCAATAAATTTCTAAGTGGTGCAGGAATTGTATCCAGACGAGGTGCAGATCAGTGGATTGCTGACGGTCGCGTGAAAATCAACGGACAACTCGCGGAACTAGGAAGTAAAGTCGAGGTCGACGATCAAGTAGAAGTCGACGGCAAGCTAGTCGAACAAGAAGAGCAGTTAGTTTATATCGCACTGAATAAACCAGTAGGTATCACTAGCACAACAGAACGTCATATTGAAGGCAATGTTATAGACTTTGTTAATCACCCATTACGTATTTTCCACATCGGACGTTTGGACAAAGATTCAGACGGTTTATTACTATTAACGAACGACGGCGATATCGTCAATGAAATCCTTAGGGAAGAATATGGTCACGAAAAGGAATACATCGTTACAGTGGATAGTCCCCTAACCGCTTCGTTTATTTCACAAATGGAAAACGGAGTGAAGATCCTCGATACTGTAACGAAACCTTGTACGGTGAAAAAGCTCGGGCCTAAAACTTTTTCTATCATCTTGACACAAGGTTTAAATCGTCAAATCCGTAGAATGTGCGCAGCGCTTGGCTATCATATACGTCGCTTGCAACGTGTACGAATACTTACTATTGAATTGGGTGATCTCCCAATTGGCGAATGGCGTGAACTAACAGATGCAGAGCGTAATAAGTTATTCAAAACACTTCATTACGAACCGAAAAGATAAAAAGATCATGGAAGAGCTTTACAAAGCCTTCCGTGATCTTTTTTACTATGCAAGCACTCAAATTCCAACACCTCTAATAACCTATATATATTCCCTTCAATAACTAGTTCAAAACTCTCTCATTCATGCTATAATCAGACAGTTAATATATTTAATTCTATCTATTAGGTATTTTTATTTAATTTCATAATACTTAGCATTCAAATAAAGGTCTATTCTATTTCCATAACTGCTTTTAAGAAAGGATGTGCATTTATGCCGTTACATACTCCTAGTATTTCTTCACATCTATCCACGCTACTTGATGAAAAGTTCTGCATATCACTCATTGACTTAAATGGTCATCTGACCTATGTAAATCAGAATTTTTGTGAGCTGACAGGTTATAGCGAAGAGGAGCTAATTGGTAGAACCTGGGCAATGTTAAATAGGGAATTCTCTATTGAAGAGACGCTTTATACGCTTTCGAAGCATTTTATCCATGAAACCGTCTATCAAGAATCTATACAGATTTACTCTAAGCCAGGCACAGTACACTGGTTGGATATTACTATTGTACCCATTTATGATACTGCCGGAAATTTAACTAGTTATCTCTCTCTTGATATAGATGTAACCGGATCGAAATTGGTCTCAAACGAGTATGACAAAACACGTGCCGACTTGCAAAACTTTAAATATGCACTAGATGAATCAGCAGTAGTCGTCATCACCAATCCACAGGGTGTAATTACGTATGTCAATAACCGCTTCTGTACCCTTTCGGAGTACTCACGTAATGAGCTGATCGGCAAAACACATAGGGTAGTCAACTCAGGCACACATCCTAAAAGCTTCTTTGCAAATATGTGGAAAACAATTCAATCCGGTCGAGTATGGAGAGGCGTAATCCGTAATAGGTCGAAGTCCGGAAATCTTTATTGGGTCCATACGACAGTCGTTCCGTTTATTGGTTCTGATGGTAGACCGTTCCAATACATTTCTATACGCCAAGACGTGACTTCCCAAATGGAAGCAGAAAAGTCATTAGAGTTAGCATTAAAAAATGATTTTACTACGACAGTGAAAAACCTTCAAAACGCTATTTTTAAATATTCTTTTGATGAAAATGATCAAATCAATATTACATTACTAGAAGGAAAAGTAGCCGAACAACTTGGAATTACTGCAGATATGCTTAATCAATTCACATCCAGTAAAAGTTTCACTTTGTCTACATTCAAACGACAGCTTCTTGGGGCTTTACTTGGCCGTGTTGGACAGTTTGAAATTGACTATCAATCTAGAACCTTTCTAGTTTATTTGTCTCCTATTTTCGAAGGTAAGAATGTAGTCGAAGTTGTCGGTACCGCCAGTGACATTACCGACCGGAAAGAAGCTGAACGTTTAGTCGAACATATGGCATTTCACGACCATCTAACCGGATTACCTAACAGAAGGTTACTTAAGCAGACAGTAGAAGACTTGATTAAGAATCGTTTAAACAACCGGGAACCTTTTGCTCTGCTTTATATGGACCTGGATCGATTTAAAAATATTAATGATTCTATGGGTCACTATGTAGGTGACCAATTGCTAAAAGCGGTTGGTGCAAGATTACAGACGCTCGTTAGACAAAATGACTTGGTCGGTCGACTTAGTGGAGATGAGTTTCTTATTCTATGTTCTTCCACGACGAAACAAGGCGCACGAATGGTCGCCCAGCGAATCGTCGATGAAGTATCAAAATCATTCCTCATTGATTACTTGGAAATCTTTATTGCGCCAAGCATCGGAATCAGCATGTTCCCAGACGACGGAGCCCAATACGATACACTTATTCGTAATGCGGACTCTGCTATGTATTTAGCAAAACAATCGGGTAAAAGCACATATCAATTTTTCACAGAAGAACTTTATAAAGACTTGATGGAACGAACTTTAATTGAGATGGAATTACGCCAAGTCCTTCATAAAAAGGAATTGTCTCTACATTACCAGCCGCAATATGAATTTAATACAGGAAATATGATTGGTGTAGAAGCATTGGTACGCTGGCAACACCCTTCGCGAGGGATGATACCTCCTGGTCAATTCATTCCGATAGCAGAAGAAACTGGGATGATTCTTGCTATTGGTTTGTGGGTGCTAGAGACTGCTTGTAGACAAGCTAAAGAGTGGCAAGACTTAGGCTACACTTCACTATTAATGAGCGTCAACGTTTCCTTACGGCAGTTTAAAAGTATTAGTTTTGTGACCGATGTCAAAGACACCCTTCATAAAACGGGTCTGCTGCCACGCTATTTGAATATCGAAATTACAGAGAGTATGACCTCCGATGTTGACTATTGCCAAAACATTTTACAAGATCTTCGTGAAATCGGCATTAAAATTAGTATCGATGATTTCGGAACGGGTTATTCCTCATTAAGTTATTTAACTAAGTTTCCTTTAACTCATCTTAAAATTGATCAATCTTTTGTTAGAGAATTACATTCAAATTCAGTTATTGTCAAAGCTATTATTGATTTGGCTAAGAACTTACACTTACGAGTGATTGCGGAAGGGGTCGAAACTCACGAACAGGCCGAATTTCTTCGTAAACTTGAATGTGATGAAGCACAAGGTTTCTTGTATTCGAGACCTGTGCCTCCCGATGAAATTTTACAGTTATTCACTACTATAAAACCATAATATGTAGCCAACAGACAGACGTCTGCTGGCTATTTTTTTATAATGACAGCTGATGAACTACTTTTCATCGACATATTACTAGAAATATTATTCTTCCTATTAATTTTGTGCTATAGTTTTCTTTATATTTAAATTATTTTGATATACATAGATAACTAGTTACAGGGAGTGATGTGAATGGGTACTACACAAATGCGGTATTCAATTACCGCATTGGCCGGATTTCAATGGCTATTCTTTATGTTCGCTAATACAGTTGTAATACCCATTTCAGTCGGTACTGCTTTTGAGCTTGAGCAGATTGAAATCGTTTCAGCCATACAGCGTTCATTTATTTTTACAGGAATGGCTTGTTTACTGCAAGGAGCACTTGGACATCGACTGGCATTGATGGAAGGTCAGTCGGGTTTATGGTGGGGTGTTGTACTTAGCTTGGCCGGAACTGCCAGCGCGATGGGCTTAAGTTTAGCTACGGTTGGCGGCAGTATTGCAGTAGGCGCCATGATTTCTGGTGGACTGGTTGCTACTCTCGGTATGCTCGGCATGGGTGAAATTCTGAAGAAATGGTTTACACCCGCTGTCATGTTCGTGTTTTTACTACTATTGGCCAATCAATTGATTACCATCTTCTTAAAAGGAATGATCGGTCTCAATGACGGTGAATTTATTAGTCTGTCGAAGACTATATTTTCATTCGCTCTAGCAGGCCTCACGATTCTGGTTCATGTCAAAGGAAAAGGGATCATCAGTAGCTTGAATCTGCTCATCGGTATGACGGTAGGTTGGATTAGCGCTGTGCTGATTTTCCCGCAAGCAGCTACTGAAACGATTAAAACCACGCCATTTATCCAATGGTTTCCTTGGGGTGAACCGACACTCGAAATCGGTATAGTGGTTACAGTGGTTATTACAGGTTTATTGAATACGACGAACACAATAGCCACTCTAAAAGGTGCGGAAGATATATATGAAAAAGAAACAACTAAAAGTCAGTATAAAACTTCGTTCCTCATTACAGGTGGACTGAATATCGGAGCGGGTGCGCTGGGCCTCGTTCCGTATGCGCCTTATGCGTCTTCCATTGGGTTTCTGCAGTCCAGCGGAATAAAGGATAGAGCTCCTTTCTTTATCGGTTCCATACTGTTCATAACCCTTGGGCTCGTACCGCCATTAAGTGCATTCTTTTCCACTATCCCTCAAAGCGTAGGAAACACGGTATTATTTGTAGCCTATTTACAGTTATTCCGTTCTGCCCTACGAAACGTGGAAGGATTAACTTTCGAACCTAAAACTATATATCGAATTGCATTACCTGCACTTCTCGGATTATCTATCATGACATTGCCAGCCACTGTATTTTCTACACTTCCTGAGCTAGTTCAACCTCTATTATCAAGCGGATTATTAGTGGGTATCCTAGCTGCGCTCTTGATGGAATTAATTTTCTGGATGGGTCAGCGGTTCAGTCATTCTACATGAATATACAAACAGCCTTGATCTACATGTTCAAGGCTGTTTGTACGTATAGACTAAAAAGCGCTCTGCTTTGTCATGAATTTGCAAATGTGTAATCGGTATCTCTGCCACTTTTTCGAATAATGGGTGTCGATGCATGAAATAGACATATTCATCAGTCGGATAATATAGAATGATTTCCAATGCGCGGGGGGTGTTTTCTGCTGACTTTAGAATCCGTTGAACAACAGATCGAAAAATGTCCAAAGAAAATGGATTGAAAAAATAGAACGTCACCGCATCTGCCGGAATGATGTAACTCTCTGCTATACAGCATTCAAATGAAATGGATCCAGGCCTCTTAGGGAAGGCTTGTCGATACTCCATTAGGTTAGTCATTGCATTTTGATGTAACACACCATTCATTTCTATACCTATCGTGTCCAAACAAAAAAGATGGTTTACATAAAAAGGAACTCTCCCTTTTCCACATCCAAAGTCGATCAAGCTCCCCTCTTTTAAAAGGTCATGTTCAGTAAATAAATAATCTAGCATCTCGTAAGGCGTCGCTTCATAACGATTATAATGAGATGACTGATGAATCCACTCTTTAACACCAAGTGTTTTGATGTGTAAGCGTTTATCCATAGATTGCTCTTGCATTATTCTAACCCCTTTCCATTCATCTACTGCTAAAGAAAACCTCGGCATATTACTCATGCCGAGGTTCTTCGGAAACGACGATGGTCTTATTACGTCCTGTACGTTTAGCTTCATACAGGCTTCGATCAGCTAACTCGATAAGTCGTGCTGGGTGGTTTGCGTGAAGTGGGTACGCGACTACCCCAGCTGAAATTGTAATGACTTCACCACAAGGACTAACTGTGTCCTCCAACTTTTCACGAAGGCGTTCCGCCCTTAGATACGCAGTGACTTTATCCGACTTCGGCAATAAGATGACGAATTCTTCTCCACCGTAGCGACAACAGATATCTTGCTCGCGAACGGTTCGTTGCATCAAGTCCGCCAAGTAAATAAGTACTTCATCTCCTACTGCATGACCGTAGCGATCATTGACACGTTTAAACTTGTCTATATCAAAAATAATTAGAGCGAATGGCGTCCCATCGTCCACCCATTGCTTCATGTAACTATCCATCATTCGGCGATTCATTAACTTCGTTAAAGGGTCCGTTGTTGATTGATGAATGAAATAGTTCATCTCGTTCTTGAAGTAATCCAAACTATGTAACATAGCTCCTTTTAATTGTCTCACTTCATAGTACCAATCAGAGATTCCTTCCATCTTTTCTTTTTGATCAGACTCTGTACTACTTTCCGTATAGTATGCCAACTTCTGGAGAGGCAGAGCGATCTTTCTTGAAAGATAGCTCACTAAAAAGAATGAAAGGAGTAGTAACGGAAGAGACTTTACTGCCATCTCCAGCACCATTTTTTTTGCTGGAGCAACAGAAATATCTAGTTGTCTTTGCGCTACGATTCCCCATTCAGCAATGGGTACATAGGCATATCCGGCTAACATAGGTATCCCCTTTGTGTTGACTAGCTGTGTAAAGTCACTTTCCCCTTTAATTACTTTTTGAACCGCTAAGTTGCTCGAGACATCCTCTTTCAAACGCTCTTTTTCTTGATGATAAATTAGTTTGCCTGCATAGTCTACTACATATACATATGAACCATTTTCATAATAATGGTTTCCTAAAAGCTTCTCTAATATATTGGGCTTATCGAGATAAATGGCGCCTCCTAAAAATCCTTTATACTCGTCACCTTCAAAGAGTGGAACACTGATGAATATAATTGGTTCTCCTTCAATTCCAACGTAAGGGTGAGAGACTATTTCCCTCTTTTCCTTAATTGCTTGCATTGCTCCAATCGAAGTCAACTTTTCCCCAACCAACTCAAGACTCGGAGAGGAAGCACCTAGTATGGTGCCTTCTGGAGAGGCAATCGCGACAGAATCAAATGTATTCGTTTCTAATCTAATCCGCTCTGCCACTGCATTTATTTGCGTTTGTGAAGAAGGGTCATCCAGGAGAGTTAACACTACTTCCGCATTAACTTCTAATGTGTTTAATATTTCACGTAAATAAGTATCTGTAGTAGAAGTCAATTTTTGGACATATGCGTAGTTCGTTTCTAAAGTTGAATTGATTAAGGTTTTTTTATGCACTTGATATGCTACCGTAGTACTCGTTAGAAAGGTCAACACAATTGCCAATATTGCCATGACTTGAATTAAGTTTTTCAAGGACCATCTCATCTGTCTCCCAATCTCCTTTTCCCTGTGGTGCTATCCTCCTATTATATCATAGAGTAAAGAGATTTTATGGGATATTTCAAGCTTTATAACATAATATACCAATACCTGCTGTTCACTCTTACTTTGATTGACATTACTTAATAGGATATCCCAACTCTATACCCCTTATGATCTTGTTTACATAGTTCATCATAAGCGAATGCAGCAGTATCACCAGTAGAGATCTGGGCACCATCAATCGGCAAGTACTCTCTTTCCGTCCGATAATTGCCGACCGCTTCCCCGTCAGGTAAATAGGTTGGGCAAACTATCGTCCAGTCTAAGCCGGAATCTTTCAACATAGTAAATACTTTATGGTGCTCCTCTGCGGCAAATGTCAACTTTCGATGAGATTCATTCGATTGGTAACGTAACTTGGACGGTTCTGTTCTGCTATTTAATATACCCGCTGTTCCAATCGTTACGATTCTTTTGATCCCGTGTTCTTTCATCCCTTCAATAATAGCCGGAATCGCTTCTGTCAGTGTGGTTGTTTTATCAGTGCCAAGCGCACTAACGACTGCGTCAGCCCCAACCAATGTATTTTTCACTACAACCGGATCCCGTACGTCACCTGCAATGATCGTCAATTTTTCTTGAGGTTTGCACTTCTCAGGCGATCGAACTACTGCCGTGACCTCGTGATCGTCAGCTAATGCACGACGAACGATCTCACTTCCTGTACGGCCTGTTGCTCCAAATATTACAATCTTCATCTACTACATCTCCTATGTTCAATTTATTGTTAGAAACTTCTCATACTTTATACTTTGTGCTATGAGAAAAAACTAGTGAAACCCCGCAACGATAAGCGGTGCTTCTCTAATTTTAATATGATGTAAGCTTCGCCCAGCGTTGCAATGCGTAAATTCCTCGTTGGAAGAATGTCAGGTTATTTTGGTATTCTTCTACGTCTAGAGTATATAGCGCGTCTTCGTTTTTCCATATACGATCGAAATAGGCGTTGATTTCATCTGTCAGCTCGCTGTCAGTTGGTGCTATAATACGCAGATTCGCTTCCAAGTTGTAATCACGTAACGTGCGCTCCGTTATATTCGAAGAGCCATTTGTAATATACGTATCTTCTGCGGTCTGTACGGTTACCAACTTAGTGTGATATTGACCGATTACGGTATTGTACCAACGTACTTTGATTTTATCGTCTGTGTTTTCTCTTATTTCTTGAACAACTGGACGATTAGGTAAACCTGATTTTTTACTACCGAATGAATTTTCGTTCGGATCCAAGACAATCTCTACATTTACACCCCGATTGGCTGCTTCTTCTAAAGGCTGGATTACTTGTTGCTCAGAAAGATAAAACATGCCCATACGGATCATATCATCTTTTTTCGCTTTTTTAATATCGCTCACTAAGGCATCCATTACCTTACTTTCGGTCAAGTACTGGACTTGATAAGGTCCCTTTTGCTCTTCCGCTTCGATACGTGGCAACTTTCCACCCGATGAATACTGAAGCACAGCTTCTTCCGATTCCAATATATCATTCTGGATTGGGCCTTTCACTTTAAATGCCACATTGCCGTGACGGCCACTCGCTGCGTGAGGATTAGAAGAGGTAACTAACGCTGCTTGTTCTGTCACGAGTGTCTTTCGATGATTGGCTTTAACATTCAACAACTTCAGATAAGATGAAAACTTCACGTCAGGCGCTTCACTTGCCAAGAAGTTGGGGAAACGGTTTTTCCCATTAAAATCAAACCACTGAAGAAAGATGCGATATACCCCAGAATATAGGGGCATCGAATCACGCAATGGCTCCAAGTCTGTATACACTACTTGTACGCCTGCTTTTTCCAATGCTTTAAACCATTCCGACTCATAGGATTCATAGCCGGTATTCACTGGATCCGTTATGTAGACGATCGGCATATCAGGAAACTCTTCTTTTTTCTTCACTAATACATCTGTTAGTTGATCTGCAATTTGAGGAAAGTCTTCCTTTTCATCATAGTAATCATCCATTAAAAAGAAGTCGAGTACGACAAACTCTTGTGCATCTTCAATCATTTGAAATACTTCTTTGAATATGCGAAGCTCTGATTGGTAGTGATCTTTTAACTTCGTCTTGGAGTATGTCAAATCATAAATGAACTCTACATCTTCTACTTGATGAAGGTCTCCTTTATAGGAAATACCAGGTGGCAATGGCTTATATGTTTGCCAAAGCATGACACCTGCATAAAGTAATGCAACAAAAAGCAATACATAGGAAGCTATGCGCTTTTTGGTCATTTTACGTTTCTCTTTCGCCACAAGCTCTCTCCTCCTTTCATTAGTCCATTTGATTTATGTGTCCCTGAACACTTCTTATTGCGATATTATGCTTTATATAATATCCCCTCTCTATCTTGCAATAAACTGTATAAATCTACTTATTTCATTGAAAGATAAGGCCGTTCAGCATGCCACTCGATCGTTACAGGAACCTGATACGTTTCGGATAGCAGTTCATCCGTCAAAACTTCTTTTTTAGGGCCACTCGCTACAATTTTTCCTTCTTTTAATAATAATGCGTGAGTAATTTCGGGAACGAGCTCTTCTATATGATGTGTGACATAAACAAGATGCACATTACTTTTTGTAGCCGTTTCAAGCGCTTCAAGAAATTGTTCTCTTGCCAAAATGTCCAACCCCGAACACGGCTCGTCCAAAATCAATAAATCTGGATCACCCATTAAAGCCCGCGCGATCAGCACACGACGTTTTTCACCTTCAGAGAGCAGTCTGAATTTCTTGCCTTTGACATGCCCCAATCGAAATTCCTTCACTAAATAATCCGCACGTATCCAGTCTTCAGCTATTATTTTATCGTAGATGCCAAAGCTCGCAAATTTACCACTGATGATGATCCGCTCGATCGATTCATTCCAGAAATAGTCCGAGAACTTTTCTAAAGAACTACTGACAAAGCCAATTTTTTTACGTAATTCAGGTAAATAGGAACTCCCAAACCGTTTGCCGAGTACTTCCACCTCACCACTGGAAGGAATTTCATATGTAGAAATAATGGATAATAGCGAAGTCTTACCAGAACCATTAAGCCCAAGCATCCCCCACTGCTGCCCTTGCTCAATCTCCCAAGTTATGTCTTGTAAGATTTGATTGTCTTCTCTTTTGAACTGAACGTCTTTAACTTTTACAATCGCCACGTACATTCTCCTCTCTATGATAAAAGACCGGTTCGCGCTAAATGCTACGAACCGGCCTTTTCTTCTATTCGTTCTTTTCTTTTTCTACTTCACGATACTTTTTCTTTTCAAGCTCTTGATATTTTCTGTCGTTTTTTTCTTTTATCCTTCTCGCTTTTTCTGCTTCTCTACGCTCTTTCTTTTCTTTTTCACTTTCTTTCCGTTTACGTCTCTTTTTGACTTCGCCCTCTACGTGTTCAAATTGGCGAATATCCGTCGGCCTGACAGTAATCGGTTCTCTAGCCAGTAGCTTGGCCAACGAGAAGATCAGTAATAGAAGAAGTAAGGTAAACGGTAAGGCAGATACGAGTGACGCTGATTGCAAGGCTTCTAATCCGCCTGCATATAATAATACAGCCGCGATTGCAGTCATTAAGAATCCCCAGACAAATTTCACGATTAATGGAGGGAACAAACTACCACGCGTTGTCATACTCGCTAGAATATACGTTGCTGAGTCAGCAGACGTGATCAAGAATGTAAAGATTAGCACTATAGCCAGAAACGATACGATACCTGTCATCGGCAAGTGTTGAAGCGTCGCAAAAATGGCCGACGTAACATCCTTGTCTACTTCTTGTGCGATTTGCGTACCATTACGCAAGTCGCTATAAAGTGCAGTTCCACCAAGCGTAGCAATCCACATACAAGAAAATGCAGGCGGGATGACCATGACCCCCATGATAAATTCTCGGATTGTTCGTCCCTTCGATACACGTGCAACGAATGCACCGACGAAAGGTGACCAAGCGATAGTCCAAGCCCAGTAGAATATGGTCCAGTCTTTCACCCAAGTGCCGCCTTGATAAGGTTGTAAACGTAAACTGTACGTAATAAAATTATTAATATAATCCCCAATTGCTAGCGTAAAGGTTTCCAATATAAATACTTTTGGTCCTACTATAAAGAAAAATAGCAATAACGCAATCGCCATACCCAAGTTAAAGTTACCTAGATATGCGATACCTTTACTCAAGCCTGTAGAAGCACTCGTCATGTAGGCGACGAACACAACAGCAATAATTAGTAGTTGAATCGTAAACGTACTCTTAATATTAAAGACATACTCCAGTCCACCACTCATTTGTAAGACACCCATACCTAATGAAGTGGCAATACCCATGACAGTTGCTATAACCGCAAATGAATCGATGCCCGTCTTCACATGGCGATTACTTCCGATCAAAGGCTCAAGCGCCGTTGAAATCAAACCATCCTTCTTCTTTCGGAATTGTAGAAACCCAATAACCAGCCCTACTAAACCAAAGATGGCCCATTGTGAAACACCCCAGTGGAAGAATGAATAACCCATCGCAACACGTGCTGCTTCTTCCGTCTGTGAATCAACACCTGCAATAGGCGACTTGAAATAGTGACTCATTGGTTCCGCCACGCCCCAGAACACCAACCCTACACCGAAACCAGCAGAAAAGAGCATGCCGATCCATGTGAAAAATGGATATTCTGGACGTTCTGTATCTCCACCCAAACGAATAGCCCCGAATTTACTAATTGCCAGTCCTACTAAAAATATAATGACAATAAATACAGTAAGTAGATAGAACCACCCAAAGTTATCTGTCGTGAAATGATAGAGCCTTTCGGAAACCACACCAAAGGGACCCGGTATCGTTGATCCTAATATGACGAGGATCAATATAAATACGGCAGAAATAGAGAACACGGGATTTTTCCAGAACTTTTTGTCCAAACTTATCGACTCCTAGTGTTCATTTGGTAACTCTCTTACTACACTCTTTACCCCAATTTCAAGAGATATAACGTTCTTCTGCCTATATAAATTACAGAATAAGAAATTACCAAATAGATTATAACTGTCTATCTTACACATCAAAAAAGACATCTTCAAGAGAAAATGTCTTTTCCATATGTAATCAATTCATTTCATGCTCTATTCCACGCGACCAGCGCAAGGCTTGTAGAAAGATATCGCTTAACTCTTTTTTAGGAATTGCTAGTTCACGTGAAAGCCGCTCGACTGTTTGCCATTCAAAACGCTCTACCGATTCTATCAGTTCCATATATGGACTCATTTCAGTTTGTTTTCCATTTAACGTATCCATAATGACGTCGGATAAAGAAAGTAATGTCAATATATCTTCCCATTTACGCCGCATCACTGCATCGATCAATGAAAACATACCGGTAAGAAAGTACTCGTCTTTATTTGGCTTTCTTTTATACTTCGCTAGCAGTTCACATGCTCGTGCACGACGAAGTGATAATTCAACAAGTGCTTCCACACGACCATCTTGTAGATCTGAACCTAAATCATGCAACATCAGGACTTGTAGCCACTTCTTCGTTTCATTTAGCCCAATAAACATAATCGCTTGCTTGATGGAGCTAATTTGACGCGGTATATCAAATGCTAATGAGTTGATAAAGCGTAATAGTTTATAGGAAATTGATACATCCCGCATAATTAGATCGGATAGCTGATTGATAGACTGAGAATCCTGTTGGAAATAATCAATAATTTGCAGATGTATTAATGTGTTGGATGGAATTTCAGCACTTTTAATAATGTCAGGTTTCGCAAAAAAATAGCCTTGGAACAAATCATAGCCACTCTTTAATGCAAGCTGATAATCTGCCTCTGTCTCTACCTTTTCCGCCAATAAAATAATCGATGGATATCTTTTCAAAAATGTGGTGATGCGATGTTTCTCCGCTATGCTCGTTTGTATGAAATCCACTTTAATAATGTCCACGAGTTCAAATAACTGAGCATTTGTGACATATTGATCTTGTAGAATAAAATCATCTAGCGCCAGCGTGAATCCCGCTTCCTTAAACATCCGCAGCCGACGCAACAGAGCAGGTGTTATTTCCACATCTTCCAGAATCTCAATCACTACTTGATCAGGATTCAGACTCATAAATATATCCTGCGCAAGCAGTTCACCTGAAAAGTTTATGAAGGAACGCACACCGCTCGTTACCTGATCTATTCCAACGGAGAGAAAAGTATTGATTAATAGACCGATTGTAGCCTGTTCAGGATTTATATCAGGAAAAAAGTTTTTTTCACTATTTCGGTACAGTAGTTCATATGCATAAATCTCTCCTAATCTGCTTAGGATCGGCTGTCTTCCGATAAATATGGAGTAATCATTCATTTATTCCATCTCCGCGTTTCATTTGAACGTCTCCTTCATTGTATGTATTCATCCTAGCGTATTACCGAAGCTGCATATCCCCTCAATTCATTCAGTTAGACATTAATTACTCCTTCCATTGTACTAGAATACTCTCTATTAATAAATATATTAATTAGATATAACTATTATATTACATAAACTTTAGACTACTAATGTTCATTTATTTGTTGCACAAAGTAATTATGTTTAGTCATACGACATTAGAAAGTTACATATCTTGCGTAGAGGAGTTGATAACGAATGGATTATACGTTCACAGGCAGTTATGAACCGTATATTTCTCCATGGGATCCGTGTCCACCTGTCAAAGTCAAAACGTTTTCCTTGCCGCCTCAGCTGTTTATGAATTTCCAGCCCGCTTCACTTCCACAATTTTCACCTGCTGAAGCTTTACAACACGGGTCGCTGTGGCCGGCCCTAGTCGATGGCTATTCAAAAAGGGAGGGGATCTCCTGATGGATGCAACTGAGCGAAGAGACATGTTAAAGAATGTGCAGCAAGCCGATTTTGTAGTAGTTGAACTGACTCTCTATACCAACACGCATCCTGACGATCAAGAAGCTCTTACGCAATGGCGACTTGCTATTAAAGAAGCGGCTAGGCTACGAAAGTTGTATGAAAAGCATTTCGGACCGCTTTCGTTGCATTCCATACCGTCGGAACAGGCAATTGATACAGGTTGGCGGTGGAATCAAGCGCCTTGGCCATGGCAAATGTAGTTCTAAATACACACTAGGTTACTGGAGGGAATATGGATGTGGGTCTATGAGAAAAAGTTATTGTATCCGGTAGAAGTCAAAGAGTGTAACCCAAAACTTGCGAGGTATATTGCCGAGCAATATGGTGGTGCAGACGGCGAACTCGCTGCTGCATTACGCTATATGAATCAGCGCTACACCGTTCCTGACAAAGTGATCGGCGTACTGAATGATATTGCAACCGAAGAGTTTTCCCATTTAGAAATGCTAGCTACCATGATTTACAAATTAACGAAAGACGCTACACCAGAACAACTTGAAGAAGCTGGTCTTGGTGCACATTACGTCAATCACGGTCATGCGCTGTTTTATGAAAATGCGGGTGGTGTACCCTTTACGACAACGTACATCCAAGCAAAGGGAGATCCGATAGCTGATTTGTACGAAGATATAGCAGCGGAAGAAAAAGCGCGCGCTACGTATCAATGGATTATCGATATTTCAGACGATGCATGGATTAATGATTCTCTAAAGTTTCTAAGAGAAAGAGAGAACGTCCATTCACTGCGTTTCCGTGAAGCGGTCGAAGTTTTGAAGGATGAACGTGACAGGAAAAAAATCTTCTAAAATAGAAGGGTCTCCTATTCTCTATTCAACAGAGAAGACGGAGACCTTTTTAGTGTTTAATTATACGAGTTCAATGGTATCTTTTGTAGAGAGGGTAGATACGGAGGTGTTCTTTTTGTTAAAACGAAGAATGAAAAATGCACAACGTTCACAAGAAATCATCAATGTCTTTTTAAGAAATGGATTTAGTCACATCTTATTTCGTCTTGGACTGACAGATCGTAAATTTGCTTCTGCAGATGAACAAGTTGATTTGAATTTGTATCATGTCGGTAAAAAATTACGAACTGCATTAGAACAACTTGGACCGACTTTCATTAAGCTTGGACAAATTGCCAGCGGCCGTC
The DNA here is from genome assembly GCF_002743265.1 of Sporosarcina sp. P29. Taxonomy (NCBI): domain Bacteria; kingdom Bacillati; phylum Bacillota; class Bacilli; order Caryophanales; family Caryophanaceae; genus Sporosarcina; species Sporosarcina sp. P29. Next base: position 29,360 of record NZ_PDYX01000017.1, read on the forward strand.
GGGATTTAGTGCCTGAGGAAATTGCTTCAGAGCTTGAGAAACTACAAGACCACGTAGAATCTTTTCCATTTGAAGTCGTGAGGGAAATCATCGAGCATCAATTAGGTGGAACGATTGAAGAGCTCTTCTTGGAATTCAATGAAAAACCACTCGCTTCAGCTTCTATAGGTCAAGTGCATACCGCTCGTTTGCCTAGCGGTGAACACGTAGCGGTGAAAATCCAGCGACCTAATATCCAACGACAAATAAATACTGACCTAGCCATCTTGCACGACTTGGCAGGGTTTCTCGAGAAGAATATGGACTGGGCGAAAGCATATCATATAAAAGATTTAATCTATGAATTCTCTCATTCACTACGGGAGGAACTAGATTACCAACTGGAAGGCCGTAACGCTGAACGGATCTCGCAGCAATTTGTGAAAGATCCTACGATTCAAGTCCCAGTAGTCTACGATGAATACACTACACGTGTTGTCCTAACAGCGGGACTGGTCACAGGTATTAAAGTGAGCAATGTCGGACAACTAGACCACGAAGGGTATGATCGTAAGGTGATCGCAGAAAGAATTGCGAATTCTATGCTTTCTCAAGTAATGGAAAACGGCTTTTTCCACGGCGATCCCCATCCCGGTAATATCTTCATTGCACCTGGAAACGTTATTCATTATTTAGATTTCGGTATGGTCGGTCAACTAAGTAAGGAAATGACTTATCATTTCATTTCCTTACTCGTCGCCTTACAAAGAGGAAATATCGCTCGATTAATCGATGTATTCGAAGCTATGAATATCTTACATGAAAAAACTAACACAGATGCATTGTATCGTGACTTGCAGATTATTCAGCGGAAATATTATGAAACATCACTTACAGACTTAAGATTAGGTGATGTATTCATGGAGATTTTCTCAATTGCTTATCGACACCGCATACGTCTGCCGAATGAAATCGCCATTCTTGTAAAAGTGATTCTTACACTTGAAGGTGTACTAGGAAAGCTGGATCCTTCTTTCAGTATTATGAAAGCCATCGAACCGTATGGTAAAAAGATGGTGTTCAAACAATTCGACCCACGCTACTTACTCGAAAACGGTTGGCATACCTTTGTAAAGAATGCTGAAATTTTATCCGAGTTACCAAACGATATGAAAAAAGCTATCAAAACTATACAAAAAGGTAAAGTAGAATTAGACGTCGGCTTGAAGCAAACGAACATTATATTCCGCCGTCTTGATAAGATTGCCAATCGCTTATCCTTAAGTATTGTGTTGTTGGCATTTAGTATTCTCATGGTTGGTCTCATTATCGGTTCTGCCATTGCTGGACAAACTGCTCTCTTCTTAAAGTTACCCCTCATTGAAGTCGGCGCGGTCATCGCAACCTTAATGTTTACTTACTTATTATTTTCCATCATACGTTCCGGTAGAATATAGTCTTCAGTTTATCCTCTCATAATTGGGGAATAGGAAAGGCAGACTACTATTTTACGATGGGAGGATTTTATGTGAAGAAAGATCACCAAGTAAATGAAGAAAGTAAAAACAAACAATTGGAGACGTTTCGCGCATATGATGGCGAACACGCTATGACAACGAATCAAGGTTTAAAGATTTCAGAAGATGAACACTCCCTAAAAGCAGGGACGCGTGGTCCGACGTTGATGGAGGATTTCCATTTCCGAGAGAAAATGACGCATTTTGACCACGAACGGATTCCGGAGCGGGTAGTTCACGCACGAGGATTTGCAGCGCATGGTGAATTCGAAGTGTACGAGTCCATGAAGAAATATACGAAAGCAGGTTTCTTACAGGAGCCAGGTATCAAAACGCCTGTATTCACTAGATTCTCTAGTGTAGCAGGGAGTAAAGGTTCCGCTGAAACCGTACGTGACGCGCGAGGTTTTGCTGTAAAGTTTTATACACAAGAAGGAAACTACGATCTAGTCGGAAATAATATACCGGTATTCTTTATTCAAGACGCTATTAAATTTCCTGACTTAGTACATGCTGTGAAGCCTGAGCCTCATAATGAAATGCCGCAAGCCGCTTCAGCACATGATACATTTTGGGATTTTGTTGCGAACAACCAAGAATCTGCACATATGGTCATGTGGCAAATGTCCGACCGCGCCATTCCTCGGAGTTTCCGAATGATGGAAGGTTTTGGTGTTCACACGTATCGCTTTGTAAACGATCAAGGTGAAGCGCACTTTGTGAAATTCCATTGGAAACCAAAACTCGGTGCCCACTCATTAGTTTGGGATGAAGCGCAGAAGATTAACGGAAAAGATCCTGATTTCCATCGTCGTGATTTATGGGAATCAATTGAAAATGGAAACTTCGTGGAATTTGAACTTGGCGTACAATTGCTAGAGGAAAAAGATGAATTCAAATTTGATTTTGACATTCTAGACCCTACTAAGCTATGGCCTGAAGAAGATATTCCGGTAAAGATCATTGGGAAAATGACTTTAAACCGCAACGTAGACAATGTATTTGCTGAAATGGAGCAAGTAGCATTCCACCCGGGTAGCGTAGTACCTGGAATTGATTTCTCGAATGATCCATTGCTACAAGGAAGACTGTTCTCTTATACAGATACGCAGTTGATCCGTCTAGGCGGACCTAACTTCCATGAGTTACCTATCAACCGACCGGTCTGTCCATTCCACAATAACCAACGTGACGGATATGGCAGACAAACGATCAACGTCGGACAGACTCACTATCATAACAATTCATTATCCAATAATAAACCGGACACGAGTTCCGAGGAAGATGGCGGTTATGTACATTACCAAGAGAAGGTAGAAGGTCGCAAAATACAAGCCCGAAGTGATTCCTTTAAAGATCATTTCTCACAGGCCCGTCTATTCTGGAATAGTATGTCCGACGCGGAAAAAGAGCATATCATCGCAGCGTTCAGCTTTGAAATTGGGAAAGTGAATGATATGAATGTGAGAAAACAAGCGGTAGATATGTTTGCTAATGTTGATATGGATATGGCGACTCAAGTTGCAGACGCGGTCGGTGTGGATGCACCAACAGATGTTACGCAGTCCACCGAATCCAAGTCATCCCCAGCCCTTAGTCAGGAAAACATGGCGAAAGTGCCTGATACGCGTACAGTAGCCGTATTAATTGCAGACCAATTTGACGATGAAGCGCTTGAGCCATTTTTGAAGGCTTCACTGGACGCGGGTATGACGGTTGATATTGTGAGCGAGAAGTTCGGCAAGCTGACCGGAAAAAACGGAGCGACAGTCGATGTCGACGAAACGCTACTGACAGTACATTCGGTTCTTTACGATGCGTTGTATGTTGTGGGCGGAAAAGCGAAGCAACAACAGAAGTTCGATGCAGATGTCGCTGATTTCGTTAATGAAGCGTATATGCATTTCAAGCCAATCGGCTCTGCTCCAGCGGCAAAAGAGTTGATGGACAAGTCGAAGGTAAAACCAGGTCCTGGTATTTTGAAGGACTTGACGGTTTCAGGCGAAGGCGAGCAATGGGTTGAGGCTGTTGCACACCACCGTTTCTGGGATCGTAATATTTATGCATAATCAAACGAAGGCTTTCGCAAGAAGATTCACTTCTTGCGAAAGCCTTTTTATGGATAGTTATAAGTTAATGATTAATAAACGTGTGTTCATAAATAGTAAATTAGTGAGTACGCGTTGGGAACACATCTATGCATTACAAAATCCCACCCCAACACCACTGCCAGCCTATCTAGTTCCTCTCCAATATCCCAATAAACTTTGAAGCCGCTGGTGATAGCGACACTCCTTTTAGATAGCACACGCCGATGCTACGCTTCGGTATGGGCTGTAGAAATTCTACTTCCTGAAGCATGCCACGTTCCAAATACTCTTCCGAAAACTCTTTTACCACACACGCAATGCCCAAATTAATTTGTGCAAATTCCAGCAACAGCTCATGTGATCCCAATTCAAATTCAGGATAAATCTTTACACCTTCCTTTAACAGAAAGCCTTCTACATATTGGCGCGAATTGGATTTAGACTCCAACAGAATTAACGGTAATCTTGAAAGCTCCTGCAGAGGCACAGGTTTTAAGAAAAGTTTTCGGAACCGTTCTCCGTATACAAACGTGTCTTGCACGTCAAAACATGCACGCTTCTCTAGAGAATCATCTTCAATCGGAAAGTTGCAAATGGCAATATCCACTTCGCCTGATTTTAGCGCAGCAATTAGCTCTAAAGTTGTGCCATTAATTATTTTGAATCGAATACCCGGAAAACTCGTATGGAAAGCTTCCAAATAAGGTAGCAGATAATAACGGGAAATCGTGTCCCCTACCCCTATTTTTAATTCACCTGAAGATAGATTCTTCAACTCCTGCAACTTTTCATTGCCCGCATCGATTAAATTTAATGCCGAATTGACATACTCGTATAACAAGGAGCCTTCATCGGTCAATGTCACCCCTTTGGATGTACGATTGAACAGACGTGTATCCAATGCTCCTTCTAGCTGCGATATGATTTGACTGACAGCTGGTTGTGTCATAAATAAACTTCGAGCGGCTTTCGAAAAGCTTTCTTTATGAACGACGGTACGGAAGACTTTATACCACTCTAAGTTAATTGACATATAACCTCTCCTTATACCACCTATTAAGTATATTAATTTTACTTATACCATAAATGAACGTTATAATACAAAGAAGAGTGATCAAATTGAGTTTCACTAAGGAGCGATTGTTTTGGGAAGAGTTGTAGGAACGGTTGTTAGAGGATTACGTTGCCCGATTATCAATGAAGGTGACAATATTGAGCAAATCGTAGTGGATAGTGTATTAGAAGCTTCTGAAAAAGAAAATATTACGTTTCAAGATAAAGATATCGTATCCATTACGGAGTCGATCGTAGCACGTGCACAAGGAAATTATGCAACAATCGATGATATCGCAAAAGATATCGAAGCGAAATTCGGTGATGATACTGTTGGTGTCATTTTCCCTATTCTTAGCCGTAACCGTTTTGGAAACTGCTTACGCGGTGTCGCAAAAGGTGCAAAGAAAATCGTTTTAATGCTTAGCTACCCTTCCGATGAAGTCGGTAACCACTTAGTTGAACTAGATCGTCTAGATGAAAAGGGAGTTAACCCTTGGACTGACGTATTGACTGAAGCTGAGTTCCGCGAGCACTTCGGTGATAACAAACACCCATTCACAGGCGTTGACTATATTGAATACTATAAATCATTGATGGACGAGTTCGGTGTAGAACATGAAGTCATTTTCTCCAATAATGCGAGAACGATTTTAGATTACACAAAAACTGTATTGACTTGCGATATCCATACACGCTTCAGAACTAAGCGTATTTTGGAAGCAAACGGTGCCGAAAAGATTTACGGTTTGGATGATATCTTAGCTACTTCTATTAATGGCAGTGGCTATAACGAAGAATTCGGCTTACTTGGTGCAAACAAAGCTCAAGAAGATAGCATTAAACTGTTTCCTCATAGCTGTCAGCCTATAGTAGATACTATTCAGGATATGTTAAAAAAAGAAACAGGCAAACATATCGAAGTAATGATCTACGGAGATGGCGCGTTCAAAGATCCTGTAGGCAAGATTTGGGAACTGGCCGATCCAGTCGTATCTCCTGCCTATACCGATGGACTTGACGGTATACCAAATGAAGTGAAACTGAAGTACTTAGCTGATAATGACTTCTCTGAATTACGCGGAGAAGAGTTAAAGAAAGCTGTGTCAGACTTCATTGAGAATAAAGATACTAATTTAATGGGCTCCATGGCTTCCCAAGGGACAACTCCTCGCAAGCTAACGGATTTAATCGGTTCGTTATCCGATCTAACTTCAGGTAGCGGAGACAAAGGTACACCTATTGTCTTCATTCAAGGATACTTTGATAACTTTACAAACTAAGAAGTTACACCTGTGAGAATACTCACGGGTGTTTTTTATTTTACCGTCTAAATATAATAAACGAATCTTTTTTCTATGCTACAATGGTAATAATTTACGTGAAGTTTAGAAGAAGGGAATGAAGTTTATGAAGCTAGATATTAATAGAAGAAATGCTGTACATATAACAGGATCGGGTGAACAAACCATAGTCTTTGCACATGGTTTTGGCTGTGATCAAACGGTATGGAATCATGTCGTTCCTGCATTTGAAAAACACTATCGGGTTGTGACGTTTGATTATGTGGGCTCTGGCCAAAGTGATAAAACGGCATATACAGCAGAGCGCTATGCAGCATTACCTGGCTACGCACAAGATGTGATCGAGGTATGCGATGCACTAGAACTAAAAGATATTATCTACGTGGGTCACTCAGTAAGTGGAATGATTGGTGTGCTCGCTTCCATCCAAAGACCTGACTTGATGCAAAAGCTTATCATGATCGGTCCATCACCTCATTATTTGAATGAAATCGATTACCATGGTGGATTTGAACGTGAAGATATTGATGAATTACTCGATATGATGGAGATGAACTATAAAGAGTTCACTAAATACTTAGCACCCATTGCGATGAAAAATGAAGATCGCCCACATCTATCTGAAGAGTTCGAGTCTATGCTATGTACGAATGACCCTCGCATCGCGCGTCGCTTTGCAGAAGCAACATTCATGTCAGATGTTCGTGAGGAATTATCTAAGGTTCTAACAAGAACGCTTATTTTACAACCAACTGAAGACTCTATTGTACCGCTCGAAGTGGGTCATTATATTCGAAAACACATTCCGGATAGTGAACTAGTCATCATGGAGGCAAAAGGACATAATCCACACATCAGTCATCCTCAAGAAACAATGGAAGAGATTAAGCGTTTTATCGAAGAGGATAGGAGCGTATAAATTATGGACGAGCGGTTGGACTTATTGCCTTGCGGATATTTCGTCTTAACAAGTGACTGGGAGTTTGTTGAAATGAATAAGACGATGCGAGACGTATTACGCCTAGACAAAATGCCGCGACATATGCATGACGTGCTAACAGTCCCATCTAAAATCTATTTCCAAACCTACTTTGTGCCGTCCATTTCTGTGCACCATGAAATACGGGAAATGTATTTGAACTTTAAAGTAGATAAACGACCCCTCCCTGTACTAATGAATGTCAGTAAACGTAATGGATTGTATGAAGGGATTGTTGTCCAAATTAAAGTACGAGATGAATATGAGAATCAGTTATTGAAATCAAAAAAAGAAGCAGAGCAGATTCAACAACAGACAGATGAAGCGTACAATAAATTACTTGGATTGCTTGAGGAAGTGGAATACAAGCAACAGCAACTTCTGGCATTGAATGGAGAACTTCAGGAACTAGCTACTCTTGATGAATTGACAGGTCTTTATAATCGTCGTGTATTCCGAAGAAGTCTAGATGCTGCGATTGATCGTGCAACACTCTTTAAGACACGTTCATTCTCTTTATTACTGTTTGATATTGATCATTTCAAAACAGTCAATGATACATATGGTCATCAGGTAGGAGATGATGTACTGAGGGAATTAGCACGTAAATTGGAGCACAAAATTTATTCCCCTGACATGGTTGCTCGGGTTGGCGGAGAAGAGTTTGCAGTACTATTTGATGATCCAGATCATCAAAAGAACTGTGTGAGGGCAGAAGAACTTCGATGCCATATAGAGAACTCCGAATGGAATAGCATCGCGATAACCGTCAGTATGGGAATCACAAGTTTCCAAGAAGGCGACCAATCAAGGCATATTTACGGCAGAGCCGACGAAGCCCAGTATACTTCAAAACGTAACGGCAGAAATTGTTTAACACATATATAAAAAGACACTCCATACTGAAATGGTAGTGTCTTTTGTATAGTTTATTAATTTTGTTCAATTATAGGACGTTGGCGCGTCCGACTGAATAACATGAAAAAGCCGAGTGCAATCAGCACTATTACCATGAGAACCAAATACAGTTGCTGATAGCCAATAATCGGTATAAGTAATCCGAGTACATACGGACCAAAGCCAAAACCAAAGTCTAAGAAAATGAAGAACGTTGACGTAGCCACACCTAAACGCTCAGGTTTCACACCTTGTAAAGCAATAGCTTGTGCACATGATTGGAAGTTACCAAACCCAAGCCCAAGAATGCCACCTGCTAGAAGTAGCATCCAACCTGCATTTGCCCCGCTTAATAATAACAAACCACCTGCAAATAATAATAACGAAGGATAGACAACAAACTTGTTACCCTTTACATCCAATAACTTACCGGTATAGGGTCTCGATAGCAGTACAGCAATGGCGTATACTAAAAAGAAGAAACTAGCTGCACTGACTAAGTCGATTTCCTCGGCATAGAACGAAATGAATGAAAGCACACCAGAATAAGCAATAGCAGCTAACAACGTCACGAACGCGATCGGTAATGCTTGCACTTCCAATAATCCGCGAACTCCAAATTTCTTCGCTGTCGTCTCATTCTTTTTAGGCATGACAGCAGGTTTTTTCTTAACAAAAAAGAACATAGCCGCACAACTTATACTGATTGTCAGACAAAACATAAAGAGTATGTTGAAATGATAATGCTGACTTAAGAATATGCCTAAAAAAGGTCCCACTGCTGTAGCAAGAACTGTACTTAAACTAAAATACCCAATCCCTTCACCTCTACGTGAAGGTGGAAGCATTTGCGCTACCATCGTACCTGTTGCGGTAGAAGAAATACCAAGCCCAATTCCATGAAAAAATCGGTTCGCCATCAATAACGGTAAGTTTACTGCACCAAAATAAAAGAAAGATGCCAATACAGTGACTGACAATCCTATCAATAGAATATTTCGGCTTCCGATTTTTTCTATTAACCCACCTATGGCAAGGCGGGCAATTAATGTTCCAATGATGAAAATACCCGATACAAGACCTGCAACACTTGTTGATATACCATACTCTTTTACCGAATATGGCGCTATCGTAACTATAAGTAAATACATAACTAACATTAAAAAGAAGTTAATAATTGATGTAACAATAAAGTCCTTTGTCCATATTTTTTTATTATCCATTTAACCACTCTCTCATTTATGAAGATTCTTATTTGCTAATTGTAATATGCGAATTCCTGCTTCAAGATCTTCTTCACTTGCCCCTTTAAGTAAATCCTCATAAAACACTTCCAAATCAGCCATAATATTTGCTACTGTAACTTGTCCTTGTTCTGTCAGACCAATCCATTTTTCCCTACGATCTGTTCCCGGACGAATGCTTACTAAACCCATTTCCAATAGACGCTGGACAATTTTAGTGACACTTGGCTTTTCCACTTGCCTACGTATAGCAATTTCTGCTGATGTCATTTCACCGTCTATCCGTAATAGCTTCAGTATTCCCCATTGTGAGTGAAATAATTGATACGGAGCCAGTAAATTATTTAATCGATTCAACAATGGACGATAGAGTTGAACGTATTCTGCAAAAAACTGTTGTGATTGCTTCATAAATTTACACCTCTTATACATTTAGTTAGTCTGGCTAACCATTAATTTTATATTAAATCTTTTCTAATCGAAAGTAAAGCAATATCAAGATACTTAACGCAACCAATTTATACGGATATGATATGATAAAATAATATTCTCGCACCGTAATTCACTAACTGAGGGAATAAGTAACGAACAGGAGAGTGATACCCATTTGGAATAAGTATAAGAACGTACCTTTTGTCGTCAAAATCACAATTGGATTTATTGCGGGCACATTGCTCGGAATATTTTTTCACGAATACACGACTTTCCTGAAACCATTCGGAACATTGTTATTAAATTTACTCAGCTTGATTGCTATTCCTGTCATCTTCCTGACGGTTGTATTAGCTGTTAATCAAATGAATTTAGCCCAACTAGGGAAAATGGGCGGTAAATTAATTCTCTATTATACGGCAACTACAGCCGCCGCTGTATTAATCGGACTTTCTTTGGCGATGTGGATCAAACCAGGTAAAAACTTAACTTTACCAACTGACGCAGTAGTAGAGCCTCCACATGCACCTGGATTTTCAGAAATCCTATTGCAAATTGTGCCAAAGAACATCTTCGAAGCTTTTACGTCTGGAGATCTGATGGCCATTTTATTCGTAGCAGTCATCATTGGTATGGCCATGTCTTCTATGAAGTTTTCCAAAGATACGAAACTCGTTGAAATGGGCGATGTTCTTGATCATTTCTTTAACGCACTAAATACGATGTTCTATAAAATTCTTGAAGGTGTATTGTTATATGCTCCAATTGGTGTTTTCGCGATCAGTGCTACCGCATTTGGTGAGCAAGGATGGGAAACATTACTTGGATTGCTATCATTCGTCGGCGTTTTCTATCTTGGCGTTTTGATTCTCTGGTTGTTTGTCTACAGCGGGTTCCTAAAACTTTTCGGAAATCCAGTATTGCCTTTTTATCGTAATACGAAAGATGCCTACACAACGGCATTCTTCACTTCTAGCAGTATTGCGACGTTGCCAATTGCGATTGAATCTGCTAAAAAAGCGGGTGTCTCCGAGAATACAGCGAACTTCGCTTTACCACTAGGCGCAGTCTTTAATTCCGACGGTGGTGCATTGCGCATGGGTATTTCTCTCGTCTTCGCAGCGAATATTACGAACTTGAACTTATCTGCTGTAGATTTTATCGTCATCATCGCAATTGGAACTTTGCTTTCTATTGGAACGGCTGGCGTTCCTGCTGCCGGATTGGTTACGCTATCTGCAGTACTTACTATGTTCGGATTACCGCTCGAGATCGTCGCCCTGATTGCTGGAGTTGATGCATTGATTGGTATGGCGGGTACCGCTTCCAATGTCATGGGGGATATCGTCGGTGCCGCTGTGGTGGATAAGAAAACACCACGTAAGAAATTTGCATAAATCGCACTCTTGATCGAAGTTCGACTAGTGGCTATTCCTGAAACTGAACAAACACTAAAAGGCAAACCTCAATGTGAGGCTTGCCTTTTAGTGTTTACTTTATTATTGTGCAATAGCCTCCATTGAATTCACGATCATCTTTGCTGCATGCGCTCGCGTCGTGGAATGGTTTGGCATGAATTGCCCATTATCCCCTGTTGCGATATTCAATTGGTAAAGGCCTGCTATTGCCCACTGCGTGTCTTTTGAGAACTTCTTAATATCCGTAAATGGTGCAGCTACTGTTGGTGTGAAGGGCTTTCCAGTTGCTACTTCATACGCTCGGCTAAGCACTAATGCTAACTGTGCACGAGTAATGGGCTTGTTTGGCATGAAGTGACCATTTACTCCACTTACTAAACCATGATCATAAGCCGCTTGTATATCCGTCTTGGTGCTGTCCGCATAGTCTGCTAAATCAGTAAAAGTCCATTTTGTGCTTTTAGGCTCTAAATCCAACGCACGGACGATGATTGATGTAGCTTGTGCACGTGTCAGTGATTTTTCCGGTCGGAAAGTATGATCTGAATAGCCACTAACGATACCTTTCATTGCCGCCATTTCAATTACATCTTTAGCCCAGTGATCTGTAATATCTGTAAACATCACTGTTGGTCCTTTATCTATTGTGTAATTAGTAGTTAAGTTCTGCATACTCTTTTTGCCGTTCTGATTAACAGCTTGAACAGAGAAGTGATACTCTTTATTTGGCTCGAGATCTGTAATTTCATAAGATAATACAGGTGACAATACTTCGCCCACCATTTTATCCTCATTAAAGATTTGATACGTCGAGATCATACCCGTATCAATGACAGGTTTCCAATTTAGTTCTACCGTCGTCTCATCTTTAGCCGTGACAGTAAGTGTATCTTTAGCAAACCATGAATAGTTCTCCATCAATGATTTGTGAAAAGCCTCCATGACTACTTTATAGCCCGCTTGACTTAAATGAATATTTTCAGGATTAGGCAGGTACGTATAAGGATCTTCAGCGATTTCCTTCGATGTGTCTACAAACTGCGCTGTAGTGCCTGTCATACCTTTTTTAATCGCATCGTTTAACATTACGACAAGCTGATTTACTAATGGTTGATTTTGTGGACTCAAGTAAGGGAATGGATTGTAATAGCCCATTATATATACTTGTGCACTCGGGTTCAGTTGATAGATTTTAGCCAATATTTTTTGCGTGTTCATCCCGACTTTCATAATAGCTGCCTGTAATTCTTCCGAGTTGAATTGCGGCGTACCTTTGTCATCAAATGTAAACTTCGGCAACACGTCATTTGCACCAATTGTTAACGTAATGAGATGTGCTTCTTTCACAGATTGGTGAAGAGTAGCTGTTTTGTCGGAATGTCCGATTCCTACAATCGGCTTCGTGACGTCCATCTCAAAATCCTTCAAGACATCGTCTGTCTTATAGCCCGGGTACGAAAACCCTTTATTGCTTGCCTGTAACACTTCACTTTTAGCCAGTTCCTCCGCTAAAAAGTCTGTATAGCCTTTACCCAGTTCGTTATTTGGTGTAACACCTGCTGCTAATGAATCCCCTAGCGCTAAGTAATTAATAGGAGTAATCCACGTAGGTGCTTTTTCAGTATCCGCAGCAGATGCTTGTAACGGCATAACAGCAATTTGCAAAACTAAGACAAATGCCATCAAAACATAGCTAATCGACTTTTTGGTCATTATACATACCACCTTTCCATTTTTCGGATTATTGTAAATTTAATCATAATTGCTAGCTTGCCAGTCTGTCAAATTTTAGTACGGACGTCCCATAGTTCTGGAAAGAAGCGATGATCAAGCACAGATTTCAGATAGTGAACACCCGAAGATCCGCCTGTGCCTTGCTTAAAGCCGATAATGCGCTCGACTGTTTTCATATGCCTAAAACGCCATTGCTGATGGCTGTCTTCAATATCCACTAACTTTTCTGCCAATTGATATAAATCCCAATAACGATCTACATCACGGTACACTTCAAGCCATGCAGCTGCTACACTCGGATCTCCCTCATAAGTAATTGAAAAATCGCGTACTAGTAAGTCCTTATTGATAGCAAAGCCTGCACGTGCCAAAGCTTGGATCGCCACATCATAAATTCCCGGTGCCTCATACGCTTTCGCCAGTCGTTCTGATAGCTCGGAATCCTTTTCATAGATTTTAATGATTTGTGGTTGCTTATAACCTAAGGCAAACTCAATCAAACGGTTTTGATAGGATTGAAATCCGGAGGCCTTCCCTAAACTGTCGCGAAACTCCATATACTCGGCAGGCGTCAACGTAGCCAAAACATCCCACGCTTGAATTATCTGAGTCTGAACTTTTGAGACACGAGCTAGCATTTTGAACGCTTCCGGCAACTCATCTTGTTGAATCGATTCGATTGCTGTCTCTAACTCATGTAAAATCAGCTTCATCCACAATTCATTTACTTGATGGATAATGATGAACAGCATTTCGTCATGATGTCCGGACAGACGCTCTTGGCTCGATAGCACCTGATCTAAATGTAAATACTCTCCGTACGTCATCGATTCACGAAAATCGATGTGAATCCCCTTTTCCTTCATGACTGCAACCTCCTGACGACTGCACGGACAGGACTTCCATCCGCATCTTCCAATGCTAAAGGCAATGCAATCAACTCATAATTTCCTTCTTCCAACGAATGCAATACTAGATTCTCGATGATGATCACATCATTGCGATATAACGAATGATGACCTAGTAAATCTTTACTAGTCTCCGAATCAACAGATGGCGTATCTACACCGATTAGACGTACACCCCGTTCTTTCAATAAAGGTCCGACATCCTCCCCGATGACAGTGAAGTTCTCAGGAAATTTCGTGGGTGTAGGGTGGCTTCCCGTTTTCAATAAAAGTCGTTCTGCACCGTCGAAGTCAAATGGCTCCAAATCCGCGCGTGTCACACAACTAACCCCTGTCACGTCTACCAAACAAGCTTTGCCTATATACAAATCCACCGGCAACTCCAAGATTTTCAATCCATTATCATCATAATGAAAAGGAGCATCCGTATGCGTGCCGATATGCGTACTCATCGTTAATTTACCAATGTTGACCGAACCAGACTGCTCTTTCGAAATGGCTACTTCATAGCTAAACGGTGTGTCTCCTGGCCATTCCGCAATACGTTGATTCAATGGTTGTGTAATATCGATCCACTGATTCGTCATGCCACCACCCCGCGTTCATTCGGAAATTGTTTGTATATATCTTCTTGCATTATATTTTTGAGGACTTGTATCGTTTGCCAGACGTCTTCGAATGAATTATACAATGCAACAGGCGCTAATCGAATACCGTCAGGCGCACGAAAGTCTGGCACGACACCTTGTGCTTTCAATGCTTGACATATTCTTGCGGCTTCCTTGTGCTGTAGTAATAAGTGACCCCCACGTGAATCGTCTAGTGGGTTCCCAATACCAAACGAATACTCACCTAGTTCATTCTCTATGCAACTCAACATAAAGCTTGTGAGTTCCAATGACTTCTGACGAATTTCCTCCATTCCGATTTCCTCAAACATTTCGAGTGAACCGAGTAGCGGAGCCAGGCTCAATATATGCGGTGTTCCGATTTGGTATGCACCTGCATCTGTTGCAGGTGTCATCGTATGATGCATATCAAATTGCTTGTTCTTATCAGAGCCGAACCATCCTGCAAGCCCTGCTTCTTTACCGAAATGTCGTTCATTGACGAATAAACCGCCAACAGATCCAGGTCCGCCATTCAAGTGTTTATATGTACACCAAAAAGCAAAATCTACGTCCCATTCATGAAGTGCATGCGTTACGGATCCAACCGAATGGGATAAATCGAATCCAATCGGGATCCCTCTTTCTCTCGCCTCTCGCGTAAGCGTTTGCATATCTAGCACCTGACCACTGCGATATAAAACGGATGGCAGTACAATCAGCGCGACGTCTTCTGTCATTGCCCCAATGATTCGACTTTCATCTAACGTCAGGCCATCGTCACTTTTAACACGAATGAGATGCTCGTCGGGATCAAGCCCCTGTATACGAATCTGACTTTGTAACGCATAAATATCTGAAGGGAAATTCAATTCATCTGCTAGTATTTTCGTTCGTTTCCCCGAAGGTCGATAAAATGTGGAAATCATTTGATGTAAATTTGTCGTAGTAGAACCGGTCGCAATTACTTCAGACTTCTTTCCCCCGACTAGCGGTGCCATTCTTCCCCCTATTTGTTCTGTCATGTAATACCACGGATGCGTTCCTTCCGTCCAGCCGTCAATCGCAAGTGTTTTCCAAGTGTCTAACAGTTCGAATAGCTTCTTTTCTGCGCGCTTTGATAATAACCCAAGTGAATTACCATCCATATAGATTTTCTCTAGCGGTAAATAAAATTCCTCTCTGTAAGGCGCAAGTGAATCTTGCTGATCTAGTACTTTTGCATACTCTAGTGTAGTGGAGCTCATATACATTCTCCTTTCTATCTGTATATAAATAATACCATACTCGCATTCGATGTCTTCTGACTACTAGCATAACGTGTCCTATATTCTATGCTAGACTTTATTAAAAAGGAGGTTCTCACCACTATGGAAAAGTTTACTGAACAGGCCGTAGCCATTATTCAAGCAATTCCTCCGGGTAGGGTAATGACATACGGACAAGTAGCTGCAGAAGCCGGAAACCCTCGTGGCGCACGACAAATCTCACGTATTTTACATTCGATGAGTGCTAAATATGAATTACCTTGGCATCGCATCATCAATGCACAAGGTGGAATTTCGACTCCCGAAAATGCAGAAGGTAAAGGCGAGACGCAACGTGAGCGATTGATCGCCGAAGGGGTTCAATTTAATGCAAACGGCCGCGTCTCACTCGATACGTATCGCTGGCATCCCGACTAAATGGAAGTAGGTTACTGGGATATGAGCGGTTAGGACGTCGCTTTGAGCACTTCAGCAAGCCGATTGAGCGCTCTCGGCGATTGATAGAGCGCTTTCTCGGCCGCATGGAGCGGTTAAGGACGAACTATGATCACTTATAAGAAGTTATGAGCGCATAAGCTGATTTCCACTAAGCTCAACACAGAAAAACGCTTGGCATATTAGATGCCAAGCGTTTCGTCTATCTATACTTGTAATAAACTCAAAAACTTTTTCGTTCGCTCCTGCTTTGGATGATTGAAGAGCTCAGCTGGTGCACCTCGTTCAACGATGACACCATCATCAATAAAGATTACTTCATCAGCCACTTCCTTAGCGAACCTCATTTCATGTGTAACGACAGCCATTGTCATACCTTCATGTGCTAGATCCTTCATGACTCGAAGTACTTCTCCAACAAGTTCAGGGTCTAGAGCGGAAGTCGGCTCATCAAACAACATGACTTTCGGATCCATCGCAAGTGCCCGCGCAATCGCAACACGCTGCTGCTGACCGCCGGAAAGTTGGAAAGGATGCTTGTCCTTATGATCAGCCAGTCCTACTTTATCTAGTAGCAGTTCTGCCTTCTTCACGGCTTCCTTATGTGATAATCCTTTGACTGTAGTGAGTCCTTCCGTCACATTACCTGTTGTTGTCAGGTGCGGAAATAGGTTATAGCTCTGAAATACCATTCCTGTCAATCGTCGAAAAGCCCCGATAGCTTTTTTCGAAACTGATGAATTAAAGTCTAGCTTCTGGCCGTCTATAGACAGTACGCCACCATTTGGTGTTTCGAGCACATTCAAACAACGTAACAACGTGGATTTACCAGAACCTGATGGGCCGATAATTACGACCACTTTTCCTTGCTCGATTTCTAAGTCTACATTTTTCAGCACTTCTTGCGATCCGAAAGACTTTTTCAATCCTTGTATAGAAATCATGATAATCCCCCTGACTTACCGACAACACGATCAAGGCGTAATTCAATTCTACCTTGGATGATCGACAAGATGAAACAAATCACCCAATAAACAAGAGCTGCCATGATATAAACGAATAAAAACTCATAGTTCATAGAGGCAATTTCTTGCGCCCGTCTAAATGTCTCAGCCACTAAAATTGTAGCTGCGAGCGAAGTATCTTTCACCAGTCCAATAAAGGAATTTGAAAGAGGTGGTACGGAAACTCTCGCAGCTTGTGGCAAAACAATTTTCCGCAATGCTTGCGAGTAATTCATACCAATGGAATATGCTGCTTCCCACTGTCCTTTTGGAATAGACAATATAGCCGCTCGAATGATTTCCGAGGCATAGGCACCGACATTCAAGGAAAATCCTATGATGGCAGACGGGAAAGGGTCAATCGTAATACCAATTGTCGGTAGCCCGTAGAATATGATAAATAGTTGTACAAGCAAAGGTGTTCCTCGAATGATCGATACATACACCCGTGCGATTGCTCGCAATAATTTATTAGATGAAATTCTCGCTAATGCAGTAAAGATTGCAATGATCAATCCAATACTAAATGCGATGATTGCTAGGGGAATCGTATACTTGATAGCCCCTTCAATCAATGGCCCGATGGATGTTGATGCGATTTCTTGGAATCTCTGTATCCGTTCGGGACTTAGTGCAATCGTATTAAGATACATCTTCGCCGAACCATTTTTCGGAGATCTTCTTCAATGTACCGTCTTCACGCATCGCATCCAACGCTTTGTTTACTTCTTCTATTAAGTCTTCATTATTTTGTCTGAACAAAAAGGCGCTCTCTGATTGATTGTCTTCAGAGATTTCTTCTTCCTCAACTACTTTTATAGGTGCATCAGGTTTTTGTTTTAAGTAATCGAGTGCTGAAAGTTTATCATTGTACGTTCCATCTACTCGTTTTGAGATGACTAAGTCAACGCCCTGGTTAAATCCATCAATTTTTATGATTTCAGCACCATTAGCTTTTGCAAGTTCTCCATAGTTACTTGTCAATGTTTGCGCAGCTTTCTTTCCTTCCATTCCATCAAACGCGATATCTGCGTCTTCACGAACGACTAAGACTGAGTTCGAATGCGTATAGGCTTGAGAGAATTCATACTTCGCTTTGCGTTCTTCATTTACACCAACCTGGTTAGCAATCATGTCAAATCGTTTCGCATCTAATCCTGCGAAAACAGCATCCCACTGTGTTTCAAAAAACTTTGCTTCCACGCCTAAACGTTTAGCAACTTCTTGTGTAACTTCCACATCATACCCTGTGAGCTTTCCTGATTCATCATGAAAAGAGAAAGGTGCGTATGTTCCTTCTGTTCCTACGTTGAGCACTCCGTTTGCAAGAACTTCTTCTAGCAGACCGTCTTGCTCTGCCGGTTTTTCAGCGGAGTCGTTGGGCTTACTTTCTTCTTTACCACCACATGCTACCAATACAGCAGCCAATAAAACGATCATAAATGGTAGAAGTACTTTCTTCATCTATAAAACCCCACTATTCTTATAAGTATTTGTTGTTTAGAATCATAAAAGATTGTGCAGACTCTGTCAACATGTAAAGCTTGCATCATATGTTATTACACTATACAGAATCCAACGTCAAAACTAAATACTTCTGTCTTACGATAGTAAAATAATAATATGGCGCCTGATACGTTTCAAATGACTAAAGAAGGGGCATACAATCGCTATACTACTAACTTAGGGGTTGGATCGCATGGATCAAGGATCTGAAAATGCACGAAGGAAATTAAATAAAACATTAAAACCATCATGGGTGTTTGCTATCGCACTCGGCTCATCTGTTGGTTGGGGAGCGTTCATCTTACCAGGTGATTGGATTCAATCTTCAGGACCATTAGGCGCAGTCATCGGGTTAGGAATCGGTGCACTCGTGATGATGATCATCGCCTCCAGTTACGGTGTCATGATCAAGAAGTTTCCAGTTTCTGGAGGCGGATTTACATATGCTTTTATAGCAGCAGGCAAAATATGGGCGTTCATTTGCGGTTGGTTTTTGTCACTTGGATATATATCAATCGTTGCATTGAATGCTTCTGCACTCACTTTATTATTGAAGTTTTTAGCACCTGGATTTATGAAACAAGGGTTTCTATATAACGTCGCAGGTTGGGACGTGTACATACCGGAAATTATTGTCGCCAGTTTACTGATTTTAGCATTTGCGTTTATTAACACGACCGGAACAATTATTTCAGGTCAAATCCAATTTTATTTCAGCGTCTTGCTTGTTGCTGGTGTCATCGTACTTGGTATCTTCACATTCGCTGGAGCTGAGCAACCGCTTGCCAATTTGCAACCATTGTTTAAAGGTAACCAGTCGATTATTACTTCTATACTTGTAGTATTGGCCATTGCACCATGGGCATACGTCGGATTCGATAATGTCCCACAAGCCGCGGAAGAATTCAACTTCTCTCCCCGTAAAGCAACTATGCTAATTGTTGCTTCCCTATTCACTTCTTTCATCATCTATGCCATCATGATCGGTTTAACTAGCTGGACATATCCCGCATCGGCTAATATTGGAAGCGGTGATTTATGGGTAACTGGTGATGTGGTCCGATCCGCATTAGGAGTTGGTGGATTAGCTGTGATGGCAGTAGCGATTGTCATGGGAATCTTCACTGGTTTGAATGGATTCTTCATGTCCTCGAGTCGTTTATTATTCTCTATGGCGCGCGCACGGGCATTACCGAACTTCTTCCGTGAGATGACGGCAAACCAAACGCCTAAATGGGGGATCTGGTTCGTAGCTTTAATTACTTTGCCTACGCCATGGTTTGGTCGCCAAGCATTAACATGGATCGTTGATATGTCTTCTACAGGCGTATCCGTAGCCTACTTCTTCACTTGTCTCGCAGCATTTAAAGTACTGGCTTGGGGTAAAGAAGAAATAGGTCGCGAAATTGCACCTTTGAAAAAGTTTTTGGCATTACTAGGTATGGTGGCAAGCGGATCGTTCTTGGCATTACTACTTGTGCCAAATTCTCCAGCAGCACTTACAACGCCTTCTTACTTGTTATTGCTCGTCTGGGCGATCGTAGGTGTGATCTTCTACCTGTCTATACGTAAGCGCTACAACAGCCTGACGCAAGAAGAGACCGAGTACTATGTATTAGGTAAATCCATCGATTCAGAAGTAATGGATGCAGCGACTGTAGAACCAGATACCGATCTGCCCGTTCCAGAAGCTACTCGTTCATAAGCGTACTAAATAAAAGGACCGCCACAAGAATGCACTTCTTGTGGCGGTCCTTTATTTCGAGTAAAAAGCAGAGACAGTTGCGGTCTCTGCTTTTATTACGTCTAGTCTTATAGAAGTCCAATCCACTGCCAGTAAGTCGCACTGAGTAGCAAGATGAGCAAGTAACCAATAATTGTTAGCGGAACACCTGTCTTCAGGAAGTCCTTCACTGAGAAAGCACCCGTTCCATATGCCAACATGTTCTGTGGAGCACTGACAGGCAACAAGAATCCGAAACTGATGACGAACTGCTGAATCAAGACAAATCCGACTTCATTAACATCAAGTGAAATCGTTGTGGCCAATGCAATAAATATCGGGATCAGTGCAGATGACAAACTCGTCGCACTGGCAAACCCGAGGTGAATCAAAATATTAAACAGTGACAGCAAAGCAATGGTTGCGAGTAATGGCATCGTATCCAAGCCCATTGCGCCGAACACTTTATCAGACAGCCACTGTGCACCTGTTGTATCTAGTAATAGTGTACCCATTGAAATACCTACTGCGAAGACGACGATTGTCCCCCATGGAATCATTTGCTGGACAGTTTTCCAATCGAATACACCAATCTTCGGTGTTAGTAAAATTGCAATAGCGACAATGGTGACAGTCGTTGTATCAAATGGGTGTAATTTTTCTTCCGTTGCCCATAAGAAAAGTAATGAAACGGCAACGATAATCAAGCGAAGTTCGGAAGCTTTGATTTTGCCTAGTTCTTTTAATTGGCCTTGAATCAATTCCTTACCGCCTTCTACTACTTGTGTTTCCGGTTTAATAACCAGTTTCATGATGAAGAATAAAGCGATCGACATGAGAATAGACCATGGAGCTGCATACAAGAACCAAGAACTCCATGCGACGGATACACCAAACTCTTTCTCGATAAAGCCAAGTGCGACCATATTCTGTGCAGCACCGGTCTTAATACCAACGTTCCAGATCGAAACAGATTGAACAGCCGTAATGACGAGCAATGCTCCTAGTCGACTGTTTGTCGGCAATCCGAATGCAGCGACCATACCAAGCAAAATCGGCACGACCGCTCCGGCACGTGCGGTTGCACTTGGTACGAAGAACGCCAAGACAATCGATACGACGATGGAACCAAAGATAATAGCACCCGTCTTAACGCCAACTTTCGACAGAATGAAAAGTGCCAATCGTTTATGTAGATTGGTGGTCTGCATGGCGGTTGCAAGGAACAATGCAGCTGCAACCAACGCTACAGCAGGACTAGAGAATCCGGCCAATGCCATTCTCAAAGCGTTTTTCGTTCCAAGCAGTTCTTCAGGGTTTTCCATATTTGGAGCGAGTCCAAGAAGCACTGCAGCTAACCCAAGAATCATAGCCGCACTGACAGGATACGGGACGGCTTCAGTCACCCATAAGATTACCGCGAATGCTAGGATGGCTAGAGCTCTTTGTCCCACGACAGGTAGATCAGCAGGGTTAGGAAGTAAAACGATAGTTATGAGTGCAACGAAAGCCAGGAGTATCCATAGCCCTTTCAAATTACGTTTCTGCTTTTCTGGCTGAGGAGCTACTTCTTGTGTTGTTGTCACAAACATTCATCCCTTTCTATATGTAGTTATATTTTAATAATACCCTAAATATTTTACAAATAACTATGTACGCGAAATATGTTGGAAAAAGAATGTACAAGGAAAACGACAGATTGCCGTTACACTGCGTTCTAGTCTGACACAGTGAACCAATTTGACGCTACATATACTCTGAACGCTTCACTCTTGCTTGCAAAATCCGTTCTTGGTATTGTCATTCACACCATGACTTTCAATCCTCAGTACGTACTTACGTGCTATCGCTGAATCGTTAAGTTTGGATCAGAACTCGAACTTTATTCACTAAAAAACTGTCATCAGAGTTGGATCACTTCTAACAACAGCCGAATACTTGTAATACTATCTATTGCTCCACACCTTTCTACGTGGAGATAATCTGTCTATTCCTCTATTGACTTATCTTTCTGACGTGATAAAATTCAAAACGGTAACTATTTATATAAGTAAAGAGCAATCTATTATATAATGAATCAATATCTTCTATGTTTTATTCGCAACAGCAAAGAGACAGAGCGGAGTACTCCTTCGTCCTTTAAGGGGATGACAGGAGTTTTTCTACATTTACAGGAGGTCATGAGCATGTTTCCAATTAAGGCGATTCACTCGCCAACCGTTAAAGCGTCGGTCATACTGACTGTGCTAATCGTGGCGATGATCAGTGCTAGCATTATAGTATTTGATTCTGTACCACATGTACCTATTTTATTTGCTATTCTTTTATTATTTGGCTACGGATTATGGAAGAAAATTTCTTACAAAGAGTTGGAACGCGGTTTAGTGGAAGGTGCAAGTTCTGGTATGAGCGCGGTGTTCTTGTTCTTCTTCATCGGTGTTCTCGTGAGTAGCTGGATGATGGGTGGAACGATTCCAACCCTAATCTATGCAGGACTTCAAATTATTACGCCTACGTTCTTCTATGCCATCGTGTTCATCGTCACAGCTATTATCGGCTTATCTGTCGGTAGTTCATTGACAACTGTCGCTACGATTGGTGTAGCGTTCATCAGTATGGCGCATATTTTAGAGCTTTCTTTGCCTATTGCGGCAGGTGCGATTGTCTCGGGCGCATTTTTTGGAGATAAGATGTCACCGTTGTCTGATACAACCAACTTAGCCTCTTCAATTGTCGGTGTAGACTTATTTGAACATATACGCAATATGGGATGGACAACATTTCCCGCGTTCTTCATCTCACTTATCTTATTTGGTGTGTTATCGCCCAATGTAACATCAAGTGATTTTACGACAATCGAGAAATACAGTGATGCACTAATCGGCACTAACTTAATACATTGGTATACGTTGATCCCTGTAGCCGTGCTGATCATTTTGACATTCGTCAAAGTACCAGCAATTTTGACACTGGCTGTCAGTGCATTGTCCGCCATTATCGTTGCCTATATTCATACATTTTATGGAGCGTCCGAAGTATTAAGGATCTTATTTAGTGGTTATGAAGGATCCACAGGCGTTGCAGTTGTGGATGAATTACTATCACGCAGTGACGGAATGGAAGGCATGATGTTCACGATCTCGCTTGTGTTGCTCGCTCTTAGTATGGGCGGCATGCTGTTTACGTTAGGTATCGTGCAGTGCTTACTTGCGAAAATCGAAAGTGCGTTACGTAAAGTGTCGTCAGTTATTTTGACGTCTGCACTTACTGCAATCGGCATCAACGTTTTGATTGGTGAACAGTATTTATCTATCTTATTAACCGGTCAAGCATTCCAATCTAGCTACGAAAAGGTTGGACTGGCAAATAAAAACTTGAGCCGTGTAATGGAAGATGCCGGGACCGTTATTAATCCCCTTGTTCCATGGAGTGTCGCAGGGATTTTCATCACGACTGTACTTGATGTTCCAACAATCGCTTATTTACCCTTTGCGTTCTTCTGCTTATTAAGCCCAATTTTGACTGTGCTTTTTGGCTATTTAGGGAAGACGCTGACACGCATTTAATTAACGTTACGACATAATAATATCATCTTGCTGCTGGTCAAGTCGCCGGATTTCTTCTTCTAAAGCTGCACGTTTTCTTGCAAGTCGGTCCTGTATACGACGGACGTCTTGCATGACTGCGTGTAGCTTCTTTTTACCCTCTGTAATTCGTGTGTGGACCATCCAGTCAGAGAATATATTATCGAAAAACACATCTGTGAATGTAAAGATATCGTTTTTATTTACTTGGAATGAATCTGTCGCAGCATCTTGCACATCCATCAATTCCGTCTCATAATGACGTAGTGCTCGTTGTGCTTGATGAACATGATCATCTGAACTATTGATTTCGGAATACTTTAATGCGGAAACAAACATGCCTCCTCCTAAAAATGTATCCCACATCGAAATCCCTTCTGCTGAATCCAACTTCTTCATTGCACCTGCCAACGCGTATTCCGCCTTCTCCCCCGCTTCGAACGCTTCTCCTATTTCACGCAACATAGAATAGACACGTACACGATCGTCCGAAATCTTCTGGAGCGTTTGATTGGCTACAGAATCATTTAAACGAATCCATGACTCTTTTTCCTTCAAGAAGTATTCCCAATCCTCAGCAATATGCATATAGTCCGGTTTCTCCAGTTCATTACGCAAACCATCTACTTCTGCAGTCAGATCTAGTACGTTTTTTTCTGCTTCATTATATTGCAATTCAACTTCTGCGGCTTCTTCCATCTCCTTTTTCACCTTTTCATCCCATCTACCCGTCCACTCACTGATTTTGTTCGCAAATGAAAACTTGCCAAGCTTCACAACATCCTGCTGTTCTTTCGTCAACTGACGGTGAAGTTGATCACGTTTTTGTTTCATAGTGAGTAGCTTTTCGCTCGTCTGCTCTAAACGTTTCATTAAACGTCGCTGATTCACTCGTTTTTCCTGTAGACTATTTTGTCGTTTCTGAATATCTTGCCGCATGTTAATCACTCCTTTCTTCATATACGAAGATGTATCAAATAAGGATTCATAGTTTTCATGCATATTATTTACTAATTATCTCATATTAAAGATAAACGTATGAAAGACGTGAGCATAATGGAATTCGATTCAATTTGGAAAGCGGTACTCATTATTGTGGCAGGCATTGTTCTGTTACATATTTCTGGCCGCAAGTCGATTTCACAAATGACAATTGGTCAAACCGTATTAATGATTGCGGTCGGTACATTACTGATTCAGCCTGTAGCAAGCAAGAATTTATGGCAAACCTTACTTCTTTCATTTATTTTAGTGCTGACACTTTTTTTGTTTGAACTATTGGCATTAAAGTGGAACTTTTTCGAAGGTGTTTTACGCGGAAGATCTAAAGTGGTGATTGAAAATGGCATCCTTAAAATATCTACTATGAAAAAACTACGCTTAACCGTGGATGAATTGGAAATGCATTTGCGACAAAGTGGGATTGAAAGAATTGATGATGTGAAATGGGCGACTATTGAAATGAGTGGACAGCTTGGTTATGTCTTAATTGATCGCAAGCAATATGCAACAAAGGAAGACATCGCTCGAATCCAGCTGACGTTAGAACAAATGAGCAATAAACTAGAACTTGATATTCCATTCACACCTAAAACTACGCCTATTACCAATAGTTCTAATCTGTTTACAGAAATAGAACGACCCACTCCAGTTCCTAAATCTCTTGAATAATAGTTTAATGCGCACGTTAAAAGGGGAAGTAACTAATAACAACTCCAAAATCGAGAGGAAGAAGCATATATGATAAGAGTTATAAAAAAATTAATAAAATGGGGAATGGTGTTATATCCTGTCGCAAAAACTGTAATGAATGAAAAGAAGAAAAAAGAGGCATATTCAGGCAGTAAAGGCCGTAGGTAAAACATAAACAACCGATACCAACTATTCGCTTGGCATCGGTTGTTTATATATTATAATGAAAAAGTAAAACTTATTTTATAAAACAGGTTTATTTCTCACTAAAATAAGTGTATACTAAGTGTGAGGATTTTTTTCTGACCTCTTTTTTCCTCACATTGTTTGATCACCAAACAAAAAGCTCCGGGTACATTCATTACCTATGGAGGAGAATTTAACACATGCATTGGTACAACAAATTGAAAGAGTATTTTCCAATTGAAGAGATGAAGTCACAGGAACATATGGAGACATTACTGAATGACAAAGGCAATGTCTACTATAAGGAAGAAGGGCCAAAGCACGTATTGATGTACGTGGAAACGGAGGACTTCGTTTTTGTAGACTATCTTTTCGTATCTTCAGCCGCACGTGGTGAAGGGTTAGGAAAAAAACTGCTGGATTCGTTGAAAACCAAGAATAAACCGATCTTACTGGAAGTTGAACCAGTAGACGAATCCGAACCAGATACTGAGAAACGACTGAAGTTCTATGCACGTGAAAAATTTACGCACGCACAGAAAATCGGCTATAACCGTCGTTCATTAGCTACTGGCGAACAGACTATCCTCGAAATTCTATACTGGGCACCCCCGCAGTCATCACAAGCGGATGAACAAGATGTATTCAACGCGATGAAAACAACCTACGAAGAAATTCACACCTACAAAGACCAAGATTTCTATGGAGATTCATACGATTCCACTGACAAAGTTCTGCAATATCAAGCGAAACCAAAAAAGAATATTTTAGAAGCTTTCGAATCAGTAAGCGTATGACGTGAAGCCGGTCTTTCATAGACCGGCTTTTTTGTGTACTAATACATAATATCTTGTTAGTTGACTCCCCTTCTAAATAATCGCCTAACAGTTGATTGAATCAACAATCGTTTAACCTTACACTGAATATATGAGAAAGGTGTGAGGTTATGTTGCAAATAGGTACTGTGATTCTACAACAACGAAAGCGACTTCAAATTACTCAAGATATACTGGCTTCGTATTGCCAAGTATCGAAAGCCTCGGTGTCGAAATGGGAAAAAGGATTAAGCTACCCTGATATCACACTGTTACCGAAAATCGCTTCCTATTTCGAATTAACCGTCGATGAACTACTTGGCTATGAACGGCACCTTTCTAAAGAAGCCATCCAACACCACTACTATGAATTCGCATCCCGTTTTGGTAAAGAATCTTTTGAATCGGTTTTTATCGATGTAGAAGAACAAGTTAAGTTGTACTATCACGATCCTGCATTCCTACTACAGATGAGTATATTGCTGATCAATCATCATATGTTGAGCAGTGATAGTCCCTCTATTTTACAGAAAACCAATCATTTGTTGGAGCGCATTCGACAAGTAAGTGAAGATGTATGGATTTTACGTCAAGCAAACTCCTTACTGGCAACCATTTCACTTATGCAATCAAATCCTGAAACTACATTGGAATTATTAGACGGAGTGATTAAACCGAGTATCGGAGACGAGATTTTGCTGGCCACTGCTCACGAACAACTTGGTGATCAAGAAGAAGCGATGCGCGTCATCCAAGTTATGATGTATCAAAATGTTATTCAACTTGTCGGCAGTAGCCCACTCTATTTACGACTTTCCGCTTCCAATAAACAAGCATTTGATGAAACAATCCACCGAATCGAAGGATTAATTGAGTTATATTCAATGCAGGCACTTCATCCAAATGTGTGCTTACAATTTTATTTTAGCGTAGCACAATGTGCAGCCCTTTCATCTAACCGGTCGTTACTATATGCATACTTGAAAAAGTATGTGGATGTATGTGTTCATCATCTCTTTCCTCTTTCACTACGCGGTGATGAATACTTCGACTTGCTGGAAGGTTGGCTAAAACAATTGGATTTAGGCACACATGCACCGCGCAATAATGAAATCATTAAGCAATCCATCCTAGAGTCAATGGATGCGCCATTCTTTGATACATTTAAACAAGACGACGAGATGCAGGAGTTACGACAACGATTACGCTTTGGATTGGAGGGAAGCTCTTGAATAACGACATAGCTTTACTTATGGAATATCTACCGTTTTTAATTCCTCTTATTATTTTGCAACTGGGATTGGCCATTTTCTCGGCAATACATGTCATTCGCCATCCCCACTACCGCTTCGGCAACCAAGTCATGTGGCTGTTGATTGTGTTATTAATCCAATTTATCGGACCATTAATCTATTTCGTTTTTGGAAGAGGTGATCACAATGGTCGTACAAATTAATGGGGTGACGAAGCGTTTCGGAGATCATGAAGTATTAAAAGATATTCATCTTGATATTCCAGAGCATACCGTTTTCGGATTTGTCGGTGCAAACGGTTCCGGCAAAACGACCCTGATGAAATGCATGCTCGGCTTATTGCCACTCAATGCAGGTTCCATTACTATTGCAGGCCAATCTGTCACCTTTGGCGAGACCAAGTCCAATCAATATGTTGGATATTTACCCGACGTTCCTGAATTTTATCCATTCTATACTGCGACACAATATTTGGAGTTATGTGCAGTCATTACGAATATGACGAAAACAGAACGACAAGGACGGATCCACGAACTATTGGAATTGGTGGGATTAGCCGATACGACCTCACTCATTAGCACCTATTCAAGAGGAATGAAACAACGTCTAGGTATCGCCCAAGCACTTCTAAACCGCCCTAAATTATTGATTTGTGATGAGCCTACCTCCGCTTTGGATCCAGCTGGTCGCGCACAGATTCTTTCTATTTTACACAAGGCGAAAGAGGAAACCACTGTTTTCTTCTCCACACATATCGTTTCGGATGCTGAACAAATCTGTGATCACGTCGCGATGTTGCATGAAGGGACCATTATATTTCAGGATGAACTGGTCAATTTAAAACAACAAATGACAGGTCAATTCATTTTCACATTTACAATACCTGTAACAGAAGTACATGAACGTTTGAAAAACACCCCATTTAAAGTGAAGATTGATAGCGAGCAATTAGTTGTAAACTTACCTGATGAAAGTACTCAACTGGCTTTCATGCAAGAGCTCACTACCCAAAAGATTCTTATACAGTCGATGCAGCCTAAAACTCGTTTGCTTGAGCAACTCGTTTTGGAGGTGCTCGGATGAACCAGTGGCTTGGTTTTTTAAAGAAAGAATGGTTTGAAAGTGTCAAGACGTATAAATTAATGCTTGTCGTAGTCATTTTCTCAATTCTTGGGATACTAAATCCATTTACAGCAAAAATCACTCCGGTGGTATTCGAGAAATTCATGCCTGAGGGTACATTCGTCAATCTACCCGAACCTACTGCACTCGATTCTTGGCTACAGTTCTATAAAAACGTTCCACAGATGGGTCTAATCGTGTTTATTTTATTATTTAGTACGATGATGTCCAAGGAACTTGAAAAAGGTACCCTCTTGATTTTGCTATCGAAAGGTTTACGTCGCAGTACCGTAATTACAGCAAAATTCTCTATAGCTCTTTGCTATTGGACACTAGCTATCACGCTATCATTCACCATCACCTATGCTTACACTGCTTATTATTGGGATCAAAGCCAACTGCAACACTTACTATTTGCGGCCAGTTGCCTGTATGTATTCGGTATACTCTTACTGGCGGTTACGTTATGGGGAAATATCTTATTTGCTACCCCCTATGGTGGAACACTTGTCACTATATTAGTCGTGATAGCATTATTTATTGCAGCTATATTTCCTCAGTCCGCCAATTGGAATCCCCTTGAATTACTAACAGCTACGACACAGCTATTAACCGGTGAATTAACACCTTCAGACTTATGGATTCCTTACACTATTACTTTGTTTACAACCATTTTAGTCGTATGGCTGACTATATCCCATTTCAAAAGAAAACTACTTTGAAAGCGTTGACAATGAATGAAAAATCATGTAAATTACAAAAGGACGAACAATCCAATGATTTTATATGAAAACATTCGTTTATAGAGGTGATTGTAATGGAAACCGTATTTGACTATGAAGATATTCAGCTAGTTCCAGCAAAATGTGTGGTAGAAAGCCGCTCTGAATGTGATACATCCGTTATGTTAGGTGGTCATACGTTCCGTTTACCCGTCGTTCCTGCCAATATGCAGACGATTATTGATGAAAAGATTGCGATTCAATTAGCAGAAGAAGGCTATTTCTATATTATGCATCGTTTCAAACCTGAAACGCGTATAGATTTTATTAAAGATATGCACGCCCGCGGTTTAATTGCTTCAATAAGTGTTGGGGTAAAAGAAGAAGAATATGGATTCGTTGAGCAACTTGCGATTGACGCACATGTTCCTGAATTCATCACAATCGATATTGCACACGGTCACTCCAATCAAGTGATCCGCATGATCCAGCACATCAAAAAGCATTTACCGATGAGCTTTGTCATTGCGGGTAATGTAGGCACACCTGAAGCTGTCCGTGAACTTGAAAACGCTGGTGCCGATGCGACAAAAGTCGGGATTGGGCCAGGTAAAGTCTGTATTACGAAGATTAAAACAGGATTTGGAACAGGTGGTTGGCAACTTGCGGCTGTTCGCTTATGCGCGAAAGCTGCTTCCAAACCAATCATTGCGGACGGCGGAATCCGTACACATGGCGACATCGCAAAATCTGTGCGCTTCGGTGCAAGTATGGTCATGGTAGGCTCTTTATTTGCCGGTCACGAAGAATCTCCTGGACAGACTGTGGAACAAGATGGTCTGTTGTATAAAGAATACTTCGGTTCAGCTTCTGAATTCCAAAAAGGTGAAAAGAAGAATGTAGAGGGCAAGAAAATGTTCGTGGAATATAAAGGTCCGTTGAAAGATACGTTGATTGAAATGGAACAAGATCTTCAGTCTGCTATCTCCTATTCAGGCGGCAAGACACTCAGTTCAATTCGCACTGTCGATTACGTTATTGTAAAGAACTCGATCTTCAATGGTGATAAAGTATTTTAATGAATTTCAACCGGTTAGAGACTGTTCTCTAACCGGTTTTTTACGTTGTAGTGTATTTATACTTAATATAGGAGTTATTGAGGTGCTTTTTAAGAATTATATCCAAACGAAACTGCAAACACCAACGCAAAAACGGACAAGACAATGATGATTGAACAGATTATCGTTATGGTCAGGGTTAGACTTTTCGGCATATCAGTACGGTTTTTCCAAATAGCTATTAGTAAAAACACGCTGACTACTATAATGATTAGAAAAATAGAAAGGAGCATATAACGCTCTTTAATTAGAAACCATACATCCATTGCGTTTACTCCTCTTGGATAAATTTTAACTTAACAGGCTATTTCTCTAAAAGCATAGGTGAAAACTCTTTACATCAGGAAGAATTTGTAACGGGATAGTGGCTGAAACCCGTTGATCTGCGCTGCAGCCGGAACCTTATAAAACATTCAATATGATCACTAGTTTACAGTAAAATATAACGTTTTTCCACAACGGTCTGATCTGAATCACACAAAACCTCTTAAATTAACACGCCCCGCAGTTGTACTGGCTAGTTCTTCACCCGTAACTTGATATGTCCGATTTGGTTTATTCATAAATTCCTCAATTTAATTCCTTCCACCACTTTCAAGCCAACTGGTAATCATTCAATTTAATTGAGAATACAGGGGAAATCTTTACGTATACTATCGTTTACAGAAATAATATATTACGACTTTTCACTAGACTGAATCAATAAAATTGACAACTCCGCACAATTATATAATAATGATTATGTAATTAGAATTATTATATTCTATAACTCAAACATGTGACTGCATCAGTCATCAAAAACACTTTAGGAGGAATCATTCATGTCAATGATCGGAAAACAAATCGAAGAGTTTACAGCAAACGCGTACAACAGTGGTAACGGGGAATTCATCGAAGTAACCCAGGAAAACTTTAAGGGTAAATGGAGCGTAGTCTGCTTCTATCCGGCTGACTTTACATTTGTCTGCCCTACTGAACTCGAAGACCTTCAAAACCAATACGAAACATTGAAAGGCCTCGATACGGAAGTATACTCCGTTTCAACGGACACACACTTCACACACAAAGCATGGCACGACCACTCAGACGCCATCAGCAGTTTGCGCTACATCATGGTCGGTGACCCATCACAGAAAATCTCTCGCAGCTTCGACGTGCTAGATGAAGAAGCGGGTCTTGCACAACGCGGTACATTTATCATCGATCCGGACGGTGTCGTGCAGGCAGCAGAAATCAACGCAGACGGAATTGGCCGTGACGCAAGCGTTCTGGTCAATAAAATCAAAGCAGCACAATACGTTCGCAACAATCCGGGTGAAGTATGTCCGGCTAAATGGCAGGAAGGCAGCGAAACACTGAAGCCAAGCTTGGATCTTGTAGGAAAAATTTAAGGAGACGGTTTATATGTTAGATGCGAATATTAAAGCGCAGTTAGCCCAATATCTCGAGATGATGGAAAAGGAAGTCCAGCTGAAGATCAGCGCAGGCTCCGGAAAAGTAGCACAAGACATGCACGAGCTGGTGGATGAACTGGCCTCCATGTCTTCCCTCATCAAAGTAGAGAAAGCTGAATTGGAAAGAACACCAAGCTTCAGCATCAACCGTCCTGGCGAAGATACCGGCATCGTATTTGCCGGTATTCCGCTAGGCCACGAATTCACCTCACTCGTCTTGGCTTTGCTACATGTAAGCGGCAGAGCGCCTAAAGTCGACGATCAGGTGATCGAGCAAGTGAAGAACATCGAAGGTACGCACCATTTCGAATCCTATATCAGCCTGAGCTGTCAGAACTGTCCGGAAGTCGTACAGGCGCTAAACATCATGAGCGTACTGAATCCGAATATCACGCATACGATGATCGACGGAGCAGCCTTTAAGGATGAAGTGGAAAGCAAAAACATCATGGCGGTTCCGACCGTGTACTTAAACGGCGAACCATTCACGAACGGCCGCAAAACAATCGAGGAAATCCTTGCGGAAATGGGAAGCGGCCTCGATGCATCCGACTTCGAAGACAAAGACCCATTTGACGTGCTCGTTGTCGGTGGAGGACCAGCCGGCGCAAGCGCAGCAATCTACGCTGCCCGCAAAGGGATTCGCACAGGCATCGTCGCTGATCGTTTCGGTGGTCAGATCTTGGATACCGCAGCAATTGAGAACTTCATCAGCGTCAATCGCACGGAAGGACCGAAGCTTGCGGCAAGCCTTGAAGAACACGTGAAGGAATACGATATCGATATCATGAACCTGCAGACAGCGAAACGTCTAGAGAAAAAGGATCTCATTGAAATCGAACTAGAAAACGGCGCAGTTCTCAAGAGCAAGACTGTGATCTTGTCGACGGGTGCGCGCTGGCGCAACATCGGCGTGCCAGGCGAAGCCGAATTCCGCAACAAAGGCGTTGCCTACTGTCCGCACTGCGACGGCCCTTTGTTTGAAGGCAAGGACGTGGCAGTAGTTGGCGGTGGAAACTCCGGTATCGAAGCAGCGATTGACCTGGCAGGTATCGCAAGTCATGTCACAGTGCTCGAGTTTGCATCAGAACTCAAAGCGGACGCGGTCTTGCAGGAACGCTTGAACAGCCTGCCGAACGCGAAGGTGTTGACGAACGTCCAAACGAAGGAAATCACCGGCACTGATAAAGTAAACGGCGTCACGTATACAGACCGTGATTCGGGTGAGGAACATCATATCGAACTGGACGGCATATTCATT
Source organism: Sporosarcina sp. P29 (assembly GCF_002743265.1). Taxonomy (NCBI): domain Bacteria; kingdom Bacillati; phylum Bacillota; class Bacilli; order Caryophanales; family Caryophanaceae; genus Sporosarcina; species Sporosarcina sp. P29. The sequence continues at coordinate 62,666 of NZ_PDYX01000017.1, forward strand.
CAGATCGGACTCGTGCCGAACACGGACTGGCTCGGTGATTCAGTCGAACGCAACCGTTTCGGTGAAATTATGATTGATAAAAGAGGCGCGACGAACGTACCCGGTGTATTTGCAGCGGGCGACTGCGCGGACGAGCCATACAAGCAGATCATTATCTCTATGGGCTCCGGCGCTACCGCTTCCCTCAGCGCGTTCGATTATCTCGTACGCAGTTAAGTGGAAGTCTACTAATGAAAAGATGCAGAAAGGCTATACGCCCTTCTGCATCTTTTTTTGCATTTCGCCCTTACGAATTAGCAGAAACCATGTTAAACAATCGCCCCCGATTGCATAATATCATTGCCTATTGGGAAAAAACTTATTGCCGATCATACCACCAATCATAGCTGACAAACCGACAACGATAATCTTTATTATAGTATTGATAT
>NZ_PDYX01000160.1:0-358 GCF_002743265.1 Sporosarcina sp. P29
TGTCGTCGTCAGCTGACTGGCTACAAGGTGCCGAAGCTGGTTGAGTTTCGCGAGGAACTGCCGAAATCGAATGTCGGAAAGATATTACGACGAGAATTACGTGACGAAGCCCGTGGCAAAGTAGACAATAAGGCCTGAGCTTCACGCTAATCGCCCAGACGCCGGTTAAGCCGGCGTTTTTTATGGGCGCAAACAAAAGAGAATCCGTTTTGAATTACCAGATGATCACGACCAACGACGAGCTGGCTTCGCTGTGCGAAGTGACGCGCGACTTTCCTGCCATTGCCCTGGATACCGAGTTTGTCCGTACCCGGACCTACTATCCGCAGCTGGGGTTGATTCAGATGTACGACGGTAA
>NZ_PDYX01000018.1:0-55947 GCF_002743265.1 Sporosarcina sp. P29
CTCGACTTGCATGTATTAGGCATGCCGCCAGCGTTCGTCCTGAGCCAGGATCAAACTCTCCATAAGAGAAATTCGATTAGCTCGAGTTTCATTTGCTGGCATCAATTAAGATACTCATTTTGTTTGTGTCACCGGCAAGCCGATACACAAACTGTATTTCGTTAACGTTTTGCTGTTCAGTTTTCAAGGTTCATGTTTTGCGCTTCTTGTAAAAGCGACTTCTCTAATATAGCTCATCTTGCTTTCATTCGTCAAGTCTTTTTTAAAATTCTTTTTTTGAATGTGTTGTACGCGTTGTTAGAACGTTTCTCCCAAGCGACATTTACTATAATAACATGACGTCAAAGAATAAGTCAACAACTATTTCAATAAAAGTTATAGAGCGATCTCGGAATCGCTCTACGACAGCTACCGAGCCCTTATAATACGGTACTCTCTATGGAATAGCAACTCATTTTTAGATGGCACTTGCGTAGTTTCAATTAAATGTTTATCTACCAAATACTCGATAAAGAACTCTAGGTCCGAGGAATACAACGCTAACTCTTCCTGTTCATGCAATTGCTGGACGGTCCATGATTCCTTTTCACTCATGATAGTCAGCAAATGTACCGCAGCTTCATTTGTATAGTTATGGATGAAGAACTCACTTGCCAAGAACACCAAATCCAAACGTTTCCCTAGTTCCTCTTCACTGCCAATCAATTCTTCATATAACTTAAAAACAGCTGGATCTATTTTCTTCATTTGTGCCCAGACGGTATTTTCAGGTAATACGTTGCGTTTAACGGCCACGAACCTTGCTAGGTGATGTAATGTATTGATCGCGTAAAGATAAGAATCCATATGTTGTTTTCTTTCGAAATGAATTTTCCCTTCATTATAAGCGCGAATCATTTTAGCCATTTCCATCCCCATCTTAATGCCCCTACCAAACAGCGGTTCTTCGGATAAACGTTCTTTCAGTCGTTCCGCATATTCATCACGGTCAAAGAATACTTTTCCGAGGATAAGCCAATCAATGATTTTCTTGTTTGTTCCTACAAGCAACCAATGTGTTAGTTGTCTTTCGCTAATGATGTGCATAGCCGCCTTACGTTTACCATCTGTATAGTGTTTGGTCTGAATGGGTATCTCATTGTTTGAGGTAATAATAAATAAGATTTCATCAAAGGTATCAGTGATCGGGTCGTCTTCTCTTTGATTGCCAATGAGGAGCACACTTAATGTCTCAGGTAAACTAGCTCTCTCTTGGTACACTGGCCGTAGCATTTGTTCCACTATCTCGCCTCCCAGCTTTCTATAAGATCATCTCGAATACTCTATTTCGACGAATTTCACACAAAATCCTTTATTTTAAAGGGAGTTTATACTGCAATTAAATAATAATATGATATATTAGGTGAGGATAGCGTTAGGAGGAAACTTAAGATGAAGCCTTACAAAAATAAAATAAATCGTATTCGATCATTTGCCTTAGCACTTATTTTCATTGGTGTTGTCATTATGTATGTCGGGATCTTTTTCCGTTCCAATGAAATTGTCATGTTGATCTTTATGTTCTTGGGAATGCTTGCAATTATCGGTAGTACAGTGGTGTACGCGTGGATTGGTACCTTGTCAACGCGAGCTGTACGAGTACAATGTCCGAATTGCGGTAAGCATACTAAAGTGCTTGGACGAGTTGATATGTGTGGACATTGCCGTGAGCCATTAACACTCGATCCAAACCTTGAAGGTAAAGAATTCGATATCACGTATAATAAAAAAGTGAAGCAAGAAAAATAATACAAAATAAAAGAGTGTAACCCACAATGGGTTACACTCTTTTATTTCGCTTGAGTCTGTTGTGCTACTGCGCAGTCAGGACAAGTTCCATACACTTCTAAACGATGTGAATTTACTTTAAAACCCGTTACATGCGCTGCTAGACGTTCTACTTCTTCTAGACCAGGATGGTAGAAATCTACAATCTTTCCGCAATCGTCACAAATAATATGGTAATGATCATGTGTCACGAAATCAAAACGACTTGACGCATCTCCATATGTTAACTCCTTTACTAATCCAGAGTTTTGGAATACACGCAAGTTGTTATAAACTGTCGCCACACTCATATTAGGAAAGTCTTCTTCTAGCGCTTTATAGATTTCATCAGCAGTTGGATGTGAATGAGATGTGATTAAATACTCGAGAATCGCATGTCGTTGCGGAGTAATTCTCACACCACTTTCTTTCAATGTCACTAACGCATCTTTTAAGAATACTCCAGGCATCGTAATGCACCTCACTTCATAAGGATTACTTCTTTATAATCATTATAATTAGTTTACTCAACTATGAGGTGTATTGTCAACTATTCTGCCGATAACGCTATATTAATAGCCTTTTGCTAAATCCACTTGGTTGATGAGATCTCTGTTTCCCGCCACCCATTTCTCAAGATTAGTATCCATAATATCTAAGGAACGTTTAATGTATTGATCGGAAAGACTGGACATATGCGGGGATACCGTACAGTTCGGCAACTCCCAAAAAGGGCTATCTTTAGGTAATGGCTCTGTTTCAAAGACATCCAGTACCGCATGGCGGATTTCCTGTTGTTTTAACGCGTCTAACACATACTGCTCTCTTACTGCGTCCCCCCTACCCACGTTCATAAAGACAGCTGTCTCCTTCATTGCGCGGAAATGCTCTGGCTGATAAATCCATCGCGTTTGAGGAGTGCTTGGCAATATGGAAATCACATAATCGACATGAGGAAGCTTTTCAAGAATTTCATTCAAGGAAATCGTTTCGTTCATATAAGGATTTGAATGCCCTGAACGGTTACATCCGATTGTATGTACATGAAATGCTTGCAAAAGTCTTCCGATTTCTTCGCCAATCGCTCCAGTTCCTACTATTAATGCAGTGGAGTGATTCACTTCACCTGGTAAAGAGTCTAGCTCCCACTCTTTTTCAGCTTCTCTCTTATAAATACCTGGTAAACCCCTTTCAAGTGATAATAAATGAGCTAATACAGATTCGGCTAACGGCATTTTATGAACACCATGAGAATTGGTGACTAGAACATCTTGCGCCTGAAGTGCTTCGATCGGCAATGTATCGACTCCTACAGCCGCAACCATGACCCATTTCAGTTCAGTAGCTTTTTCGACATGTTCTGCTTTCAAATCTCCACCATCTGTCACGATTACTTCTATATCTTCTAACGACACTTCATCAATATTGGTTGTATACAGGAATTCCACATTTGAATACTTCTCTTTTAATTGCTCTTTAAATGAAGTTTTGATCTTAAATGTAAATAATATCTTCATAGTGATTGCCTCCTAGTTCGTCAGTTGCTCAAGTGTCGCAAGTGCATCTTCCACATGACCTTTCACACGAACTTTCCGCCATTCTTTCACTACGGTACCTGTTGGATCAATCAAGAATGTAGATCGTTCTATTCCCATATACTCTTTTCCGAAGTTCTTCTTTAGCTTCCAAACACCATACTGTTCAGCTACCGCATGATCTTCATCCACAAGCAAAGAAAATGGCAAGCTGTGCTTCGCGATAAACTTTTGGTGAGACGCTTCATGATCTGGACTGACACCAAGTATTACCGCATTTAGCCCTTCAAAATCTGATTGCGCATCACGAAAATCACAAGCCTCTGTTGTACAACCAGGTGTGGAGTCTTTCGGATAAAAATACAATACTACATAACTTTTCCCTCTGAATTGATTCAATGAAATCATTTCGCCATTTTCATTTGCTAGCGAAAATGCAGGTGCTTGTTTTCCTTCTAATTTTTCCATTAAGAATCCTCCTCTAATAAAAATGAATAGTACACTTCGATCTCTCTTTACTTATCGTATAGGAAGTTTTTGAATTTTACAATTTACCTATACTTCACTCTGAAGGTAGAGACTTCACTCCCATTAATGCTAAAATGGATAACGTATAATTGATTTGGAGGAATTAACTAATGAACCGAAAAAATTCAGAAGCAATCTACGCAGAAGCATGTGAACATATTGTGGGTGGTGTCAATAGCCCAGCCCGAGCTTACGGAGCGGTTGGCGGAGGTGCACCTACTGTTATGGAACGTGCAGAAGGCGCTTATTTCTATGATGTAGATGGTAATCGTTATATTGACTACTTAGGAGCATACGGCCCGATTATTACAGGACACGCGCATCCTCACATAACAAAAGCCATTACGAAGGCAGCGGAAACAGGTGTACTCTATGGAACGCCTATACGCCACGAAGTACAATTTGCAAAAATGTTAAAAGAAGCTATTCCAGGAATGGACAAAGTTCGTTTCGTTAACTCCGGTACAGAAGCTGTTATGACAACAATTCGTGTAGCAAGAGCATATACTGGTCGTACAAAGATTATGAAGTTCGCTGGTTGCTATCACGGTCACTCGGATCTTGTATTAGTAGCTGCTGGATCTGGTCCCGCTACTTTAGGCACGCCAGATTCTGCAGGCGTCCCTTCTTCTATCGCGAAAGAGGTCATTACGATTCCGTTCAATGATCCCGAAAGCTATAAAGAAGCGATGAAGCAATGGGGCGATGAACTTGCTTGTATTCTCATCGAACCGATTGTCGGGAACTTTGGAATCGTCGAGCCAAATGAAGGTTTCTTGGAACTTGTTCATGAGTTAGCTAAAGAACAAGGCGTTTTGACTGTCTATGATGAGGTCATTACAGCATTCCGTTTTCATTATGGTGCAGCACAGACATTACTTGGCCTTCAGCCGGATTTAACTGCGTTCGGGAAGATTATCGGCGGCGGCTTACCTATTGGCGCATACGGCGGTAAAAAAGAAATTATGGAACAAGTTGCCCCACTAGGGCCGGCTTATCAAGCTGGAACAATGGCTGGAAATCCTGCATCTATGCTTTCTGGAATTGCTTGTCTGGAAGTGCTTCAAGAACCGGGCATCTATGAAGAAATGGATCGCTTAGGCGGGTTACTTGAAGATGGTATTCTAGAACTAGCTAAAAAACACAGTGTCCAATTGACGATCAATCGTCTCGGAGGCGCACTTACATTGTTCTTCACAGACGTCAAAGTGGAAAACTACAAGCAAGCTGAAGCAACAGACGGTGAAATTTTCGGTCGTTTCTTTAAAGAGATGCTGAAAAACGGTGTCAACTTGGCACCATCTAAGTATGAAGCATGGTTCTTAACTTCTGCTCATACAGAATCCGATATAAACGAAACTCTTGAAGCAGTAGATCACGCATTTAAGGCGCTTTGAAATAGAACAATTGACCGTTTTATGCGTATATTGTAAAGTAAGCATAAAAGAGCTTTTAGGAAAGGAATTACCCAATGAAACTTGGTGCCCGCGTCTTTAAGACGGGTATTGCGATTGTATTTGCTCTGTTTCTCGCAAATTTATTAGAATTACCTACAGCAGTGTTCGCAGGTATTGCAGCTATTTTCGCAATCCAACCCTCTATTTACAGATCATACTTAACAATAGTAGAACAATTGCAAGGTAATTTAATCGGTGCCACTATAGCAGTCTTATTCACTCTCATCTTCGGGCCTCAACTAATAATTGTCGGTTTGGCGGCTGTCATCGTCATGACCATTATGTTGAAACTCGGCCTCGAAAAATCTATGTCACTTGCACTCGTTACGATGATTGCAGTGATGGAGGTTAAAGATGATGCCTTCTTAACATTTGCCCTTCTTCGTGTAGGTACAATTTTGGTAGGTGTACTAGCGGCATTCATTGTGAATCTAGTGTTCATGCCACCGAAATATGAAACGAAACTGTTTCAGGCGATTCATCAGGCACAGGACGAAATTATTCGTTGGACGCGTCTAGCTGGTCGTCAAGTGTCTGAACATACTGCTATGAAGAAATCGTTGAGTAAGTTAAAGGAACGTCTGATACAAATTGATCAGCTGTACTTATTATTTAAAGAAGAGCGCAGCTATTTCAAGAAAACTACTGCCGCAAAAGCGAGACGGCTTGTTGTCTATCGACAATTGATCGCTACAACTAGGAGTAGTTATGACGTTCTTAAAAGGATGCATATGTATGAAAATGAACTCATCAATCTTCCGGAGCATTTCCGAATGATGATTCAGGAGCGTCTAGAGTCATTACTCGTCTATCATGAACAACTTCATCTGAAATTCGTTGGTAAGCTAAAAGCGGATTTCGACGACGATGAAACACATAGTGAGTTTATGCAACGACAAGAAGTAATGAATATTTTCGTGAAGGAAATTGCGATCACCAATGAAGAAGAAGAGTTTTCTTCTTATCATTTACTTCATGTCCTCTCGTCCATCCTGAATTACGAGGAACAGCTAGAACATCTGGATACGCTGATCACTTCTTACCAAACACGGTATGAAGATGAAGAGAACATTTTAGAAGATGAATTCTATTAATAAAACGGCACAAGACTATACTAGTCTTGTGCCGTTTTTATTTGTATAAATAGTTGAAGTTCATTTGCCGAATGGTTCGCATTTTCGTTACAGTACACACGCTGATCCTGCCCATGTCCACCTTTCTACTTATCCCCCAAGTTCTTGACGATTGTATAAACCAGCGTAGGTACCGTTTAGTTTCATCAATTCCTTATGGGTACCTGATTCTTTTAAATCACCGTGATCTATTACATAAATACAATCCGCATGCGTAATGGTAGATAGTCGATGAGCGACGATTAGTGTAGTACGATCGTGTGCTAAGCGTTCTAATGAATCCTGGATAAGCGCTTCGCTTTCTAAATCCAAGGCAGACGTTGCTTCATCCAAGATGAGCAATGCCGGGTTCTTTAGGAAGACGCGAGCAATGGAGATACGTTGCTTCTGTCCACCTGACAACTTCACGCCCCGTTCCCCTACCCTCGTATCGTATCCTTCACTCAATGTTTCAATAAAATCATGCGCATTTGCGGCTTTTGCTGCAGCGATGACTTCTTCGTCAGTGGCATCTGGCTTCCCCATCAAAATATTACTTTTGACAGAATCACTGAACAGAATTGAATCTTGAAGTACCATACCGGTCTGATCACGAAGCGATTTAACCTTTACGTCGCGGATATCATGGCCGTCGATGCGAATAGCACCAGACGTCACGTCGTAAAATCTTGGGATCAAACTGATAATGGTTGATTTCCCACCCCCACTCATACCAACAAGTGCAGCTGTTTCACCAGGGCGGATCTTCAAACTAATATTTGACAGTACTTCCTCTTCTTCATATGCAAAGCTGACACGATCAAACTCGATCTCCCCAGCAATCGATGGTAGTGCTTTTGCATCCTCTTTATCAACAACGTCATACTTTTCATTCATTAATTCTAGTACTCTATCCATCGAAGCAAATGATTGCGTCAATGAAGTGGATGAATTAACTAGTCGACGTAAAGGTGAGTATAGTCTTTCTATAAATGCGATGAAAGCGACCATCGTTCCGACAGTTAATGAACCGTTGATTACTTGGTAACCTGCATAGCCAATGACGAGTAATGGAGCCACATCGGTAATCGTATTAACGACTGCAAACGCTTTGGCATTCCAACGTGTATGTTCAATTGCCCGGTCAAGGAATTTATTGTTCACTTCATCAAAACGTTCCTGCTCTTTGTCTTCGATTGCAAAACTCTTAATAATACTTACTCCCGCCACACGCTCATGCAAATAACTTTGTACATCAGCGAGCGCCTGAGATCGTTTACGTGTTAACTGACGCAATTTACCGAAGAAATGTTTGACACTGAATGCATAAAACGGAAATGCCAGCAATGTGACAAGCGTTAGCTCCACATCCAAAGTCAACATAATAGCAATTGCAATAATAATAGTTGCCAAGTCAAGCCAGACATTCATCAAACCAATCATGACGAAGTTTTTTGTTTGCTCTACGTCATTGATCACCCGCGAAATCACTTCACCCGCACGTGTATTGGAATAAAAGCGCAGTCCAAGCTTTTGTAAATGACTATACAGTGATTTACGGATATCAAACAAAATTTTATTACTTACTAATTGCGCGTAATATTGACGATAATATTCCACAGGCGGACGGATCAAGAAGAACACAATGATCGTCCCGCCAAGCCAATAAAATAATTGCTGTGTTTTATCCGAATCACTCAACGTCGGGGAACCGATAATATCATCAATCACAATTTTAATTAGTAATGGTAAAAATAGTGGAATCGCAAACTTCACAACACCAATGAGAACAGTGAAGACAATTTGCCAGTTATAAGGCTTTACAAATTGAAGATAACGTTTAATGCTTTCGCCCATCGTGTTCCTCCTACTAAAAAAACCTGACTTGCACGAGTGCAAGCAGGTCTAGATTTGTTCTTCTTGGATTTGCTTATAAAATTCAAAACGTGATGTCCAAACATCAATGAAATCAGGAGCAAATGGACCCTTCCTTTGCTTGATCCAGCCAAGAAGCTTCTTTAAGTTATCCTGCAAGATTAAATCGATGACTTCTGGATAATTCATTTGACGTTTATGATCTGAATATTCATCTTCATCGAGAATCAAATAGCTCATATCAGGAAACACTTTAACGTCCAAGTCATAATCGATATACTTCAAGTACTTTTCATCGTAAACGAATGGTGAACTCATATTAACGTAATAGTAGACACCATCTTCACGCAACATACAAATGATGTTAAACCAGTTTTCCGCATGAAAATAGCAGATGGATGGTTCACGTGTCAGCCACGTGCGACCATCTGACTCAGTCACGAGCGTGCGTTCATTGCCACCGATGATAATATTGCGTGTACCTTTTAAAACGAGTGTCTCTTGCCAGACACGGTGAATTTTGCCGTTATGTTTGTAGCTGTGTATCTGTACTGTTTCTCCTTCTTTTGGAATCGCCATTTTTATACCACCTTTGAGCCTTGCCGCTCTTGCTATCTGTTCATTATACCAACAGCTTTCCTAAATTTAAAACGATTCAACCATCTATTTCGTAATTCATTCAATACAGTAGGTCCACAGCATGCTTTTTCACACAAAAAAACCGGTAGAAATGGCTTATACTAGCCTTTTCTACCGGTCGGTGATGTTCCTGCTTAGTTTGAACCTTTATTTTGGTTCGCACGTGCTCCTGAAGCATTTTGTTTGTTTGCTTCTGCTTTGTTAATTTGTTTCTTCACTTCATTAACATCTGTTTCAGATCCGAACTCCTCATTCATAGAGGACTGCATCGCGGATGAAGAAGACTGCATGTTCATCGCAGATTGCGCGTTTTGCTGACGTACTTGATTGACGTCCGTCTCGGAAGCGAACTCTTCATTCATCGATTGTTGCGCATTCTGTTTTTTCACTTGGTTCGCATCTGTTATAGATGGATCTTGCTGTGAATTACGTTTTGATTGATTTGGCATGTTTTATTCACCTCCGTACTCACTATGATGTCCTGTTAGTCGGAGTTTTATTCACGGGTGGTTATAAAGTTTTTACCATTCAAGCAAATCGATTATTTTTAGAACAGGCTTTGACTTCGGTAGTGCCAGAACTTCTTGTGTAGTGAAGAACTGCAAATCGCCTTTTGTATGTTCTTCATCCAATTGTGCACGATATACATGAATATCCCATGTTATATGTGAAAACACATGGAGCACATGCGGTAATTCTTGAATTTTTTTTAGTTTTATTCCATTCTCTTTTTCAAATGCTTCCACCGCAGAAGCTTCTTGAAGTTCAATCATTGGAAATTCCCACAGACTGGCGAGAAGCCCAGTGCTGGGACGTTTTTGCAACAACCAATTGCCGTCTTCATTTTGAATGGCAAAGGCAGCTAGCGAAACATGCTTCATTTTCTGTTTTTTTATTTTAATTGGCAATTGCTGTTGTTTTCCCTCTTCAAAGGCGATACAAAACTCCCTAACAGGGCACAATAAACAGTGTGGATTCAGCGTACATATCGTTGCACCCAGTTCCATAAGCGCTTGGTTGAAGGATGATGGATCTTCTTCCGAAATTAATTCCATCACGGCTTGCTCAAATAACTTTTTATTACGGGGCAAAGCGATATCTTCTTCAATTAATAAAATTCTCGACAACACCCGCATAACATTTCCGTCTACTGCATGTTCGGGTACTCCATAGGCAATACTCAATATAGCACCTGCCGTGTATGGCCCGACTCCTTTTAATGTAGAAATTTCTTTTCGGTTATTAGGAACTTTCCCACCATAGGTTTCAACGACTTCTCTTACACCTGACTGTAGGTTACGCACCCTGGAGTAATAGCCAAGTCCTTCCCACATTTTCAAAATCTCTTCTTCTGGTGCATTTGAAAGATCTTGCATCGTAGGAAACTTTTTAATAAAACGCTCATAATACGGTATGACAGTATCCACTCGTGTCTGTTGTAACATAACTTCAGAAATCCAGATATAGTATGGATTGTCTGTTCTTCTCCAAGGCAAGTCTCGTTTTTCAGCTTCATACCAAGTCAATAACGCATCTTGGAATGCTTTCTTTTGTTCAATAATTTGCATATGGACCTCGCTTCTTCATGTAAATACTTTTAGTTATAATAATAAAGGGTATATAATTATAAGTAGCATATAACTCTTTCGATTAAGGAGTGATAATTTGGATACAGGTACACATATCGCTATGGGTGTTGCGATCAGTGGATTAGCTCTTGCCGATTCAGTCGTAGCAACTGAGCCTGCCACAATGGGCGCTGTTTTTGCAGGAATTATGGTCGGATCTCTAATTCCCGATATAGATACGGTATTGAAACTTCGAAACAATGCTGTCTATTTACGTAATCATCGTGGTATCACGCATTCAGTTCCGGCTGTTATGCTGTGGCCGTTGATGATTTCCATACTGCTGACATTCTTTGTTCCCGGAGCCATATTCTTTCATGTCTGGGCTTGGACATTTTTAGCCGTGTTCACACATGTATTTGTTGATATTTTCAACTCATATGGAACACAAGCCCTTCGTCCATTTTCTCATAAGTGGGTAGCCATAGGAGTCATTAATACATTTGACCCCATTATATTTGGCCTCCATGTAATTGCGATCATGGCATGGGTGTTCGGCGCAGATCCCGTCTTTACAATGTCCACATTATATGTCGTCATCTTCTTCTATTACCTATTGCGCTTCGCTGTGAAGAGCGCAGTGAAGAATGCAGTCAAGAAGACGATTCCTAACGCGACGCATATATTTACCGCGCCTACGATGAATTTCTTCCAGTGGCGAGTTGCTGCCACGACAGATGTTGACCATTATGTAGGACGAGCATACGGACGTTCCATTACCATTTATGAAAGGTTCAATCGCGAAGTCATGCCGATGTCACCTCAAGTTGAAGTGGCACTAGAAGATCCGAACATGCAAGCTTTCACTTCATTTTCGCCTCTTTATCGTTGGTCCATTTCGGAAAAAGGACATATTTACGAAGTCCGTTTAATTGATTTGCGTTATCGAAGCAAAGGGTACTACCCCTTCGTTGCAGTCGCACACGTCAATGAAGACTTAGAAGTAGTCAATTCTTATACAGGATGGATCTTTTCAGAAGAAAAACTCCGTAAAAAGCTTAATTTCGCCCCAAATAACTAAAGAACGTTCGTGCATAATGCACGAGCGCTCTTTTTTGTTTATTTTCCGCTTTTTATATCTTTCAACATAGCAAGCGGTAATGCTTCTTCAGCTCTCTCGCCGCCTAAGCGATATCCCCATGCGAACAATCCTTTAAGGTAATCTACTTGGAAGAAGACCCCATCGTCTCCTTCAATACGGTACATCTCGCCTGGCTTAATACTAGCCGGGTCTACAAGATATGATTGTACAAGAACTGCCTTTCTTTGGTGAACTGCATATTCGCTAATCATCCCCATCTGTTCGGCTTTACGCGCTTTTTCCATTAGGTTAGCAATTTCACTACGCAGTTCGTTTTCATTCATATCACTATAACGTTTTTCAGTATCCATCTTCTTCATTCCTTTTCTGTTCAATAAATTGATCAATTTGACTGAGTGGAATGCCTTTTTGATACATTGATTGCTTCACGCGTTGTCTAAGGTCGGATCCTGAGTATTTACTTTGGTATCGTCTCCATGCTTTCTCACCGAATGCAGACGTAATGTCGGACCATTCTTCTTCATCCCGCTCGATTGTTAAATTGCTGAGAACTTCCGAAATTTGCTGATAAGAAAAACCTTTTCTAGCCAATGAATTCTGTATTTTTTGCTTAACTTGTGCTGGCGGCTGTGAACTATTCGATCGCATCGTTTTTTCAGCCAGTTTCATGGCATTAGCCATTTGATCTTCCATTGTATATTCCTCCAATGCTTGAGTTTGCAGTTCTTTGGGTATACCTTTTTTATAGAGAGATTGCTGAATAGCTCTTGGACCCTTTAACGTACTATTTTTTTCCGTACGTACAAGCGCTTCCGAAAATGCTTCATCATTCAAAAAGCCGAGTCGTTTTAATTTCACGATAGCTTCTAGAACAACAGCTTCTCCATATTCTTTTTCAAGCAATTTCTTTTTAACTTCCATTTCACTCCGCATACGAAACGACAAAAAATGTAATGCTCGGTTAAATGCTTTTTCAATTTGGTCTGAATATACAATCTCATCCGTTGACCAATCGTCCAATTCCATGCCTTTCGTAAGTTCAAATTTCACTAGGACTGTTTCATGGACACTAAATGCATATTGATCATCAAGGAAAATATTATAACGTTCGCTATCTCGTTTTTGTTGTGATATTTTGGTAATAAGCGGCACGTTTCCATCACCTACTTTATCTTAGTATACCGCTTCTAGTGGTGCTGGTCAGCAATAGTGTATTAATTTTCAAGAGAATGGAGGGAAACCATTATGAAAGTGGTTATTACAGGGGGAACTGGATTCATTGGCAACATCTTAACGAAGAAGCTGAAAGATAATGGTCATGAAGTAGTGATCTTAACACGTAAGCCTTCATCGCAGCTTAATGGAGTTCACTATGTCCAATGGTTGACGGATAATGCCTCACCTGAGAATGAAATCGTGCAAGCAGATGCATTCGTTAATTTAGCAGGAGTGTCTATAGATGACGGCCGGTGGTCTGAAGAACGAAAAAAGCAGATTTATGATAGCCGAATAACAGCTACACAAGAAGTGTTGCGTATGATACGAACACTCCCAAAGAAACCTCGTGTCCTAGTGAATGCGAGTGCGATCGGCATTTATCCTACATCACTGACCGCTGAATATACCGAAAACTCCACTGCAGTAGGCGATGATTTTCTAGCCAAAACCGTCTATGACTGGGAACAACTTGCGGGACAGGCAAATGAAATGGGCGTACGTACTGTATACACCCGATTCGGTATTGTATTAGGGAAAGATGGCGGAGCACTTCCACTTATTAAGCTTCCTTATCAATTATTTGCAGGTGGAAAAATTGGTTCAGGCAATCAGTGGTTCTCTTGGGTTCACGTGGAAGACGTAGCCAATGCCATTCTCTTCTCCATAGAGAATGAAGACGTGGAAGGGCCTGTTAACGTAGTGGCACCGAGCCCAATGCATATGAATGCATTCGGAAAAACGATTGGAAAAGTATTGCACCGTCCGCATTGGTTCCCGGTACCAAGTTTTGCGATGGAAGCTACATTGGGAGAAAAGAGTATTGTCGTACTGCAAGGTCAACATGTATTACCGGAAAAGTTGTTGGCCAATGGATTTATATTTGATTATCCTTCCTTACGACCGGCGCTTGAAAACCTATTAAAATAATTTCAAATGTTTGTTGAGACGTTTTTACGTTTTGACAAACATTTTTTCATTACATACATACAAAAAGCGGATTGACACATGCTTAGTAAAAAGGAGTGACGCTTAATGACTCATCATTTGTCAGGAATTTTACTGGCATCTTGTTTGCTCATAGTTGGAGTGGTGATGAATCCCTTTACTGTCCAAGCAGAAGCTTTACATTGGGGTTTCAAGAAGGCTACTGAAGGAGTTCCCCCTTCTGCAGGAGCCGAACTGGATCAATTGCTTGATGATTACGGTGCAATCTATAAAGGGAAAGATGATAAAAAAGTCGTCTATCTAACATTCGATAACGGATATGAGAACGGCTACACGGAAAGCATTTTAGATACACTAAAGAAAGAGAAAGCACCCGCCACATTTTTCTTGACTGGTCATTATGTAAAAAGCGCCAGTGATCTAGTCAAACGCATGGCGAAAGATGGTCATGGCATTGGAAATCATTCATATGACCATCCGAACATGGCCAATATAACTGAGCAACAGATGGAAAATGAATGGAAGAGGTTGGATGAAGTTGTCTATGCTACTACTGGACAAAAGAGAACAATCTACGCGAGGCCGCCAGAGGGAACATTTAATGCGAAGTTACTGCAGAAAGGAAATGACCTTGGGTACAGGCATATTTTCTGGTCTGTTGCATTCATTGACTGGCACCGCGATCAACGAAAAGGAAAAGCGTATGCCTATAACGAATTGATGAATCAATTACACCCGGGTGCTATCATTCTCATGCATACCGTATCTCCTGATAATGCAGAGGCACTCCCCGATTTCATTCGAGATGCAAAGAAACAAGGCTATGAATTTCATTCACTGGATCAGTTAGTGAAGGAATATGAGAAAGGAAATGCGATTACACAATAAATGAGAGACCTTATCTGTATGTTCACTACCAACAGATAAGGTCTCTAATTATTTGATGCATCTTCAGTTTGCATGTTTACATTCGTAGTTATCCAACGTGTTCACCGATGTTGGATTGTTACGGATCCCCTCCTTCGTTGTTATGTGTCTAGGATTCGATTCGTCTCTATAACTACGACCTCCTTTTCTTTTGATTAGACTTACTATAACAACTATTCTGTTAATTGTAAAGTGTTTTAATGAAAATTCTATTATTTTCTTTTTCTTTTGCCGTTTGTAGTATGCCCAACAAAATCAGATTGAAAAAGACAGTGTTTTCGTATACGATATCAATGATAGAAAGAGGTGTACGTATGGATAACTCACAAAATAACGAACAAGTCGTCGAACTGAAGAATCGATTCAATCAATTTATTGAAACATTAGAAGCGATTGAACCTGAACACACGGACCTCCAAGATATAGATCGTCTAATCATGTTACTCGATGAATTAGAAGAACAAATGGATAGTTCGAAAAAATAACATATACTAACGGGGGATTTTGAGATGTACATAGAGACAATTGAGAAGAGTATTTATGAACTGGTTTTTGAAACGTCCACAAACTTGCCAAAAGACGTTAGACGCGCAATCCTTTCTGCAAAAGAAAATGAAAATAAAGGCACAAGTGCTGCAATGAGTTTGGATACGATCGCAAATAATATCAATATGGCAGATGATAAACTATCTCCAATTTGTCAGGATACAGGCCTTCCTACATTCAAGATTAAAACTCCAATCGGGGTAAACCAATTGGAAATCAAAGCGGCTATTGTACGCGCTTTGGAGTTAGCAACTGAAAAAGGAAAGCTCCGTCCGAACGCTGTAGATTCATTAACTGGCGATAATAGCGGCAATAACTTAGGAATCGGTCTACCGGTTGTTAAGTTTGAACAATGGGAAGAAGATTATATAGAAGTGAAGTTAATCTTAAAGGGCGGCGGATGTGAGAACAAAAACATTCAATACAGCCTCCCTACTGAATTAGAGGGCCTTGGCCGTGCAGGACGCGATTTAGACGGTATTCGCAAATGTATCCTTCACTCGGTTTACCAGGCACAAGGACAAGGGTGTTCTGCTGGATTTATCGGTGTCGGAATCGGTGGCGACCGTTCATCTGGATATGACTTGGCGAAAGAACAACTTTTCCGCGATGTAACGGACGTGAATCCAGTTCCTGAGCTTGCACAGTTGGAAGAGTACGTATTAGAAAAAGCCAATCTTCTTGGAATCGGAACAATGGGCTTCGGCGGCGAAGCTACATTATTAGGATGTAAAATCGGTGTCATGCACCGCATTCCCGCAAGCTTCTATGTATCTGTAGCGTATAACTGCTGGGCATATCGCCGTATGGCAGTGAACATCAATGCAACAACTGGCGAAATCATGGATTGGCACTATAATGAAGGCGAGAAAATTGCATTCGAACAGCCAGCTGAAGAAGCAAAATCCACTGCACGTATCGTACACTTGCAAGCACCCATTTCAGAAGAAGACGTTCGTGACCTTCATGTTGGCGATGTGGTGAAAATTTCGGGCCGTATGTACACAGGCCGTGACGCAATCCACAAGCACTTAATGGACAATGACGCACCAGTTGATTTGAATGGACAAGTCATCTATCACTGTGGACCAGTTGTTCTAAAGAATGATGAAGGTAAGTATGAGATTAAAGCTGCGGGACCCACGACTTCTATGCGTGAAGAACCGTACCAGGGTGATATCATGAAAAAGTTCGGTATCCGTGCGGTCATTGGTAAAGGCGGAATGGGACCTAGAACACTTGCGGCTCTTAAAGAGCATGGCGGTGTGTACTTGAATGGTATAGGCGGTGCGGCGCAGTATTATGCTGACTGTATTAAAGAGGTAGAAGGCGTCGACTTACTGGAGTTCGGTATTCCAGAAGCACTATGGCATTTACGCGTAGAGGACTTCACTGCAGTTGTCACGATGGACTCTCACGGTAACAGTTTACATGCTGATATTGACAAGTCATCTTTAGAAAAGCTTTCTCAGTTCAAAGAAAAAGTATTTAACTAATAAGCAAGCAGCGAATGAGAACTATCATTCGCTGTTTTTTATGTAAATAAATAAATTGGCATGGATAAGTGATGGTGCGGTTATCCATCGTTACGCTGCGTTCCAGGCGGACGCGTTCGGGAGGGCTCGCGGTGAGCCAACTAGTCACTACGTTCCTTTAGTTGTCTCACCTGTCGAGTTGATCCTCCCCGAGTCGCCGCCTTCCACTCCGCTTCACTTTTGACTCGTTTTTAAATTGGAAAGTGTAGTTCAAATCTATTCTTGTACTTGATTTTGAACTCAAATTGTATTTGCACTTGAGCTTAACTTATTTAGAAGTGTGATCAAATTACAAATCTAACTTCAATACACAACAATAAGTATCATCTATTTACATTGCAAGGGATTGGAGCGGCAGACGGCGACTCTCGATGGATCAGCCCGATTAGGTGAGACAACCGAAGAGAGTGCAACGAACTGGTTGGCTCACCGCGGGCCCATGGGAAAGCGTCCGCCTAGAGCGAGAGCCGTAGCGTAGGACGACTTTTGCGAGCATAAGCGGAGCGTTGGGAGCACATCTTTGTACTAGAAATCCCCTCCTCAACACTAATGATAGCCTTACCCTTATAACTTTTAACCCAATTTGCATTAATTAGCCATTTAAGTAACACTTCTCATTGAGAAATGATATACTGTAGATAATAACTATTACAACTTCATATTCATTCTATTTAGATGCCCGAAAAGTCGATTCTACTACTGTAGAGTCGACTTTACTGCTTTAATAAGAGCTTTGAAATTGAAACTCATTATCAATTAGGAGGAAATCACATGACTACACTTGCAAAAGAACAACCGCAACAGACGATTGATTGGTCTGCACGTCTTGAACTAATTGCGGCTATATTATCTGGAATCATTATTCTTGCAGCATGGATTTTAGGAAAGAACGGTACAGAATCCTTTTCTGTCACGCTGTATATCATAGCCTTTCTGATCGGCGGTTACGCTAAAGCGAAGGAAGGTATTGAAGAGACGATAAAAAACAAAGAACTGAATGTCGAGATGCTAATGATTTTCGCGGCCATTGGTTCAGGTATTATTGGATACTGGGCTGAAGGTGCAATCCTGATCTTCATCTTCGCAATAAGTGGAGCACTAGAAACCTATACACTTAATAAAAGCCATAATGAAATATCGTCTTTGATGGAATTGCAGCCTGAGGAAGCTTGGTTAATCCTTGAAGATGGTAGCGAGAAAAAAGTATCTACAGATTCTCTATCCATTGGAGCTATATTGCTCGTTAAACCTGGTGAACGAATTCCGGTTGATGGTGAAATCTTGAGCGGCATCACTTCGATCGATATGTCAGCCATCAACGGAGAATCTATTCCCGTGACGAAACAGGAAAATGATGAATTATTCGCAGGGACAGTTAATATTAGCGGTGCGATTCGCATGACGATGACGAAACCTAGTTCTGAGACATTATTCCAAAAAATTATTACGATGGTGCAAAATGCACAAAGCGAGAAGTCTCCATCACAACAATTTATCGAGCGCTTTGAAGGGTCTTATGTAAAGATTGTGCTCGCAGCAGTTGTCATCATGATGTTCCTCCCCCACTTCTTATTTAACTGGGACTGGACTACAACCTTCTACCGTGCGATTGTTTTGCTAGTAGTCGCCTCCCCTTGTGCATTGATGGCTTCCATTATGCCCGCTACACTAGCAGCTGTTTCTAACGGTGCCAGAAAAGGGGTATTATTTAAAGGCGGAGTCCATTTAGAACACTTAAGTACTTTGCAAGCATTTGCTTTTGATAAAACAGGTACTTTGACTAATGGAAAACCTATTGTGATGGATTTTATCGTTCGTGAAGGTGCAGACGTGGAAGAGACGCTTGCTTTATTTGCAGGTGCGGAGTCACTTTCCAATCACCCGTTGGCAAAGGCCATCATCAATTACGCGACAGAGCATGGTGTAGAACCTAAACGTAATCTTCATATTGAAGACGTTCCTGGATTTGGTATTAAAGCAGAAACGGATCAAGGGTACATGTTAATCGGTAAACCGAAATTTGTTGGCGAAGAGTTAGTAGAAGAATTTCAGGACAATGTGGCAGTATCACTTGCGAATGAAGGAAAAACGGTCATTTTCATGAGAGATGAACAAGGAATTGTAGCTCTAGCAGCTTTACAAGATACTTTGCGAAAAGAAGCTATTTCTGCGATTAAATCGCTGCAGTCTTTAGGTCTCCATACCGTCATGTTGACTGGTGATAATGAAAAGACAGCACAAGCCATCGCAAACGAAGTAGGTGTGGATTCTTACGTAGCGGAATGTCTACCTGAGGAGAAAGTGGTTCAGCTTAAGCAACTATTGAAGAAGTACGGTATGGTCGGTATGGTGGGAGATGGAATCAATGATGCCCCAGCCCTTGCTACCGCTACTTCCGGTATCGCGATGGGTGAAGGTACAGATGTGGCATTAGAGACAGCTGATGTTGTTCTCATGCAAAACGACTTGAATCGCTTATCATATGCTATTAAGCTTTCAAGAAAAATGCAACGAATCGTTAAACAAAATGTATTCTTCTCGATAGCGGTCATCTCGATCCTCATTATCGCAAACTTCATGCAAGTAGTGGATTTACCTCTTGGTGTCATTGGACACGAAGGAAGTACAATATTGGTCATATTAAATGGTTTACGGATGCTTAATAAAATAGAATAAAAAAAAGTGAAGAAAGGGAATCCCTTTCTTCACTTTTTTATTTATACAATTTGTTGGTTATGTTCTTGACGATTTTTCACGACTGAATTGATTGTACCTCCGAGTATCAAAATGATAGCTGACAGGTATAACCACATGATTAATACGATAATTCCAGCGATACTCCCGTACGTATTGGCGTAGCTTCCAAAATTACTAATATAGAACGAGAATCCTAGTGACGTAATGATCCATCCTATTGTTGCAAAAATAGCACCCGGAAGTATACTTTTAAAATGCAACTTCACACTTGGCACTAGCCAGTATAGTAAAGAGAATACTGCAAAGATCAGGAATGGTGGAATGAGGAATCGTATCAAGTTCCATACAGTCAAGAACGTTTCTTCCAATCCTAAGAATGTGAAAATCACTTGCCCGATTGGTTGGCCAAATATAGGTAGGACTAATGCGATGATTACCGTCGCCACTAACATAATAGTAAACGCAATCGATAACCCTTTAGATACGAAAAAGTTTCTATCATCTTCCACTTCATATGCATCGTTCAAGCCTTTTGTTACTGCACCCATACCTTTAGATGCCGACCAGATAGTAGCCAAGATTCCGACTGACAGTAATCCTCCACTTTTATTATCTAGTACTTCAGAGAGTGTCCCTTCAATTAAAGAAGCTGTACTTTCCGGCGCGTACTCACGGATAAACAAAAAGATTTGGCTTTGGTCTAACTGTAAGTAAGGTAGTAATGTGAAAAGAAAGATTAATAGAGGGAATAATGACAATAGGAAAAAGAACGCTAACTGCGAACCAGCTGCTGAAATATCCAATTCTTTCACTCGGATAATCAATTGTTTGAAAAAACCACTCGTAGTAGTCGGATCAAAATCATCTTCTTCTCCGTCTTTAACATCCTTAATGAATCCTTTTACTCTTTCTCTTTGTGATTCCTCTTCATTTTCAGCATCAGAAGAAGGGGCACTTTTTTGTTTATCCAATTGATGTGTCCCCCTTTCATTTACTGATTCTACTGTTATGCTTTCTCTAATGATATTATGTTTTTTTTTTGAACCATCGGAGGCAACGAAGCGTCTCCTTCTGTTGAAACAGAAGATGCAGCTGTAGAATCGTCCTCGATAATATGCTGATAATCTGATTTGGAATCAGCAATTGCTTCTTTTGTATCCGCAAACATTTCTTTAACTTGCGGAGTCAAAGTCTTGATTTCATCGACCTGTGACTTGATGTAATTTACATCACCTTTCACTTGATCAACAAGAGTTTGTACTTTTTCTTTTTTCTGTTGGAACTCATTTTTCACGATATCCGGATTTTCTTTGTAATACAATGCTTTTTCATACGAGGATCTTGCCGTAGTGATCGTCTGCTGTCTTGTTGCTCTATCCAACATACTCACTGCAGCTCCAAGTAGCGCCCCGCCTAATACATATCTTCCAAATTTACTAGAACCCATACATGTTTCGCCTCCTTATTCACGATTACGTCTCACTTCATTATACCCATATTGCAACTTACCAAACAATCTTTGTTACACTTTATTCAAAAAAAGCTTGACGAATCGTTCTATTTTTTAGATTATTAACAATAACATGTTAATATCAGAATCTACTGAAAGGGGTTGGTCCTCGTAATCTTGGGAACGTATACAAACATCACAGAGAAATTGGGGGGATGAAATGGAGAATATCGAGAAGTTCTTGACTACCGCGTCCGATTTAATATGGGGACCACCGTTGCTCATTTTATTAATTGGTACCGGAATTTATTTAACACTGCGTTTAACATTCATTCAATTACGATTACTGCCCTATTCACTGAAACAAGTTTTTTCACGGAAGCATGATAAAAAAGCAGATGGTGACATTTCACAATTCCAGGCTCTAATGACCGCGATGGCCGCCACAGTTGGTGTTGGTAATATCGTCGGAGTTGCATCCGCTGTTGTAGCTGGTGGACCGGGTGCGATTTTCTGGATGTGGCTAGCTGGATTCTTCGGTATGGCTACAAAATACAGTGAGGCAATCCTTGCCGTTAAATACCGCGTTAAAGATTCTAATGGCTTAATGGCCGGTGGACCGATGTACTATCTTGAACATGGTCTGAAGCAAAAGTGGCTTGGTGTACTATTTGCGATATTTGGCGCACTAGCTGCGTTCGGAATCGGTAACGGAACACAATCTAAAGCAGTAGCAGACGTAATGAAAAGCACATTTGAAGTACCCCATTATATTACAGGGATCGCTTTGGTTTTATTCGGCGCACTTGTTATTCTTGGAGGTATCAAATCAATCGGTCGTGTAACGGCATTTTTCGTACCGATCATGGCATTATTCTATTTCATTGCCGGAGCGATCGTTATGGTATTGAACTTTGAACAAGTTCCAGCTGCATTCGGCCTCATCTTCACAGATGCATTCACTGGCCAGGCAGTTGCAGGTGGTGCTATCGGTACAGTGATTCGATTTGGTGTTGCACGTGGACTCTTCTCCAACGAAGCGGGTCTCGGTTCTGCACCAATCGCTGCAGCAGCTGCACGTACAGATATGCCCGGACGTCAGGCTCTTGTTTCGATGACGCAAGTATTATTCGATACGTTGATCATTTGTTCAATTACAGGTGTTACTATTGTTATGAGTAATCAATGGCAAGATAAGTCAATTGACGCGGGTGCTTTGACAGCCCAAGCATTTGGCTCCTTCCTCGGTAATACAGGACCCATTTTAGTCTCTATTGGATTAGTATTCTTTGCCACTTCCACTATTTTAGGATGGAGTTATTACGGCGAGAAATGCTTCCAGTATCTATTCCCTAATCGTGTGGCTGTACTAGCATATCGTGTAGTATTTGTAGCATTTATTTATGTGGGGGCCACTGCATCACTTGATCTAGTATGGATCTTAGCAGATGTATTGAATGGATTAATGGCGATTCCAAACTTAATTGGATTGCTAGGCTTATCCGGAGTAGTTATTATGGAAACTAAACGTTTTAAGAAGAAAATTGACGAAGAACGCGAAGAAGCTCGCAAGTAACACTTCGCAGTGCAGTTGACAGCTTACCGCTTTCATGAAATGATAGATTTCATAAGAGGAAAGGCGGTAAGAATATGGATTTGTCTGCAAAATCACCTGAGAATGTCTCATACATGATTGAAAAGATTAAAGAAAAACTACGCATGGTAAATGTCGATGCGATGAAACCTGAAAACTTTAGTACAGAACAGTATGATGATTTGCACTATATGTACGAAATGGTTATGAAACGTGAAAATATCACACCGAATGAAATGCAAGCAATTGCCACAGAACTTGGTTCTATGCGCAATTAAAAAAGCGACTCCACGTGGAGTCGCTTTTTTTATTGCGCTGTGATCTGCGTGCCATCTTTTAAAACAAGTGGTTGAATGAGCACTTCTACTCTTCGGTTTTTACTGCGATTTTCTATCGTATCATTCGGAACAATCGGCTTATATTCCCCGTATCCTTTCGCACTGAAAAGATTCGGATCGACTTCATTGTCCGCGACAATGATTTTTAGGAACTCTACAGCACGCATAACGCTTAATTCCCAGTTAGATGAATACTCTGCATTGTTGATCGGAATGTCGTCTGTATGACCCGTAATGACCACTTGACGTGGTCTATCAAGTGTCAGCAACTGAGAAATATCATTCGCAAGTTTTTTATACTCAGGATTGATCGTTGATTTCCCGGATTTAAACAGTACACTGTCTCGAATCGTCAACAACAAGCCTTCATTTGTCATTTCAGTATCAAATTGATTTTCTAGTTCATTCACGGCAATATACTCGTCCAAATCATCTTGCGTTTCCCCCAAGGATTGCTGATCTTCCATATAGGAGGAGTTTTCATCTTGCTCCCCTACTGAGTCATCTGGGACTGGGGTAGTGGTTGGCGCGCTCTCACTCATGATTCCACTACCACTTTCAAATATTTCACTAAATACTTTAGAGACTTCTGCAAATCGTCCCTCGTCTACTGAACTAGTAGCAAATAATACGATGAATAATGCCAGTAATAATGTCAGTAGATCGGCGTAAGGTAATAGCCAGGACTCATTAATATGTTCTATTTCATGTTTCTTTTTCTTACGCTTCTTCGCCAACTTTACCAGCTCCTTCGCTGCCATCAATAGCTAGCTTCTTCCGGTCTTCTACAGAAAGATAAGATGCCAATTTTTGTTCGATGACACGCGGTGCTTCCCCTTCCAATACGGAAAGAATTCCTTCGATTACCATGGTCCTCTGGCGGACTTCTTCTTTTGACTTACGTACAAGTTTATTGGAAAACGGATGCCATAAAACGTATCCTGTGAAAATACCAAGCAATGTCGCAATAAATGCAGCAGAAATCGCATGTCCTAACGCATCGATATTATTCATATCTTTCAGTGCGGCAATCAGACCTACAACAGCTCCTAGAACTCCTAGTGTAGGGGCATATGTACCCGCTTGTGAGAAGATGAGTGCTCCGACTGAATGCCGCTCTTGCATAGCCTCAACTTCTTCACTTAATACATCACGAATGTAATCAGCATTCTGTCCGTCAATTGCCAAACTCAATCCATTTTTCAAAAACGGATCATCAATTTCATCTGTTTTTGCTTCCAAAGCTAGTAACCCTTCCCGACGAGCAATATCAGCCCAAGAAGAAAATAGACGAATTAATTCTGCATCGGATGCAAGCTTTTGCTGCGTAAAAATAATTTTAAATAATTTGGGTATCTTTTTTAATTCATTCATCGGAAATGCGATGACTACAGCGGCAATCGTTCCTGCTATGATGATTAGGATCGCAGCCGGGTTAAGTAACGCATCGGGTGTAACTCCTTTAAGTGTCATTCCAATGAGGAGTGCTGCAAATCCTAATACTAAACCTATAATTGTGGACAAATCCATGTATAAAGCCTCCAAATACTGCATTCTTCTTATTATTTCGGTCATTTCATGACGTTGTTTAGGGAATACTGACGACTATTCTTAGGCAGCTACGAGTATTTCATCCTATTTCAATTGCTTTATCGTTGCGAACTGTGATCTTCACTTGTTAGAATTGTCACAATACGTAAAAGGAGATGTCATGATGAATCAATTTCAAGATCAACTTTCTAATTATGCCGACTTAGCCGTTAAGGTGGGTGTAAATATTCAACAGGACCAATATCTATTCATCAGCGCTTCTACAGAAAATACTTCATTTGTTCGATTGATCGTTGAAAAAGCGTATGAAGCAGGTGCACGACAAGTCTTCGTAGACTGGGCTGATGATGTAGTCACACGTCTGCGTTATGAAAAAGCACCAGCGGATTCGTTTTCCGAGTTCCCTACGTGGAAACAGATGGAACGTGAACAGCTAGCTGAAAAAGGTGCCGCTTTCATGTCAATCGTATCGCAAGACCCTGATTTATTAAACGGTATCGAATCTAGTAGAATACGTGATAATCAAAAAGCTGCCAGTACTGCTCTCAGCAAGTTCCGCCAAGCTATGCAGGCAGATAAATTCAGTTGGACAGTCATTGCGGCACCTTCAGCAGCATGGGCAGCTAAAATCTTCCCAGAACTATCTACGGAAGAACAAGTTCCTGCTCTTTGGGATTCTATTATACGTGCTGTAAGGGCTGATCAGCCTGATCCAGTGCAAGCATGGAAAAAGCACAATGAAAACTTGCATGAAAAAGTAGATTATTTGAATGGTAAACATTACCGCAAACTTCAGTATACAGCTCCAGGCACTGACTTAACAATAGAATTACCAGAAAAGCATTTATGGTGTGGAGCTGGTAGTGTCAACCAAGCTGGGCATGAGTTCATGGCGAATATGCCGACCGAAGAAGTCTTTACGGCACCATTAAAAACTGGAGTGAATGGCTCTGTTACTAGCACTAAACCACTTAGCTATGCAGGAACAATCATTGATAACTTCACGATTCAATTTAAAGAAGGTAAAATCACAAACGTTACAGCTGATCAAGGCGAGGAAATACTGAAACAACTTGTCGATACGGATGAAGGCTCACAATTCCTTGGCGAAGTGGCATTAGTACCGCATGACTCACCTATTTCCAATTCAAATGTGTTATTCTATAATACATTGTTCGATGAAAATGCTTCGAATCACTTGGCTATTGGAAGTGCCTATGCATTCTGTCTTGACGGTGGGAAAGAAATGGATTCCGAACAACTTCAAGCTAACGGGTTGAATCAAAGCTTGACACATGTCGACTTCATGATTGGATCTGAAAAGATGGATATTGATGGGATACTTGAAGACGGAACAGTAGAGCCTGTCTTCCGTAATGGCAATTGGGCATTCTAAATTCCGTCACTTTTCATTCAAAGTTTACAGTAGCTCTTAATTTTTTCTTGAAAATCGTGTATAATAGATAAGAGAACATAATACCTTTCAGAAAGAGGGGCTTTCAAATGGCTTTAATGTATACAACAGTTATCGGTTACATGGTTGTTCTTGGACTTGCATCCTTGTTTACGATGCACTTCTTATCTGGATCAATGGACTCAAACGATTCCATTACAGTTGATCCAAAACCAGAAGGCAGAAACTAATTTGCTTTTATTCCAGTCTTAATAGACATGGATTTAATGATTAGAGTTGCCTAACAAGGCGACTCTTTTCTTTTACATACTATAAACAGTACGGGGGAGATCATAACCATGACATCATTATCCGAAATTATGATTTATAACAAAACGTTCGTCGAAGAAAAAAAGTATGAAGAGTTTTCCACTACGAAATTTCCGAATAAACGAATTGTCATCCTAACATGTATGGATACAAGATTAATCGAGCTCCTCCCTAAAGCGATGAATTTGAAAAATGGCGATGCTAAAATCATTAAGAGTGCCGGCGCAATCATCACGTCTCCTTTTGGCGGTTTGATGCGAAGTATTTTAGTGGCAGTTTATGAATTACAAGCTGATGAAATATACGTAGTTGGCCATCATGATTGTGGCATGAGCTCCATCAACACCGATCACATTATAGGCAATATGATTGAGCGCGGTGTAGATCCAAACATGTTTAAAACATTGAAGTACTCCGGAATCGATATGGAGAAATGGTTGCACGGTTTCAGTGATGTAACAGAAAGCGTGAAAAAGAGTGTGGACGCGATCCGTAATCACCCTCTCATCCCAACCGACGTAAATGTACATGGACTTGTTATCGATCCCGGAAACGGCAAGCTGGACATTATTGAAGATGGTTACAAAGTAAAGGAAGTCTCTCAGTAAAATAGCTTTATGAAAAATCGACCTCTTCTATTGAAGGGTCGTTTTTTTGTGTTTTTATGGTGTACTTGTTGAAGTGGCTGTGCGGGGTGATAGAGCGGTTGCAAGTCGACTATGATCGCTTGGACTGAATGTATGATCGGTTATGAGGTGGCATAGAGCGGTTAGCCTTTGTGATAGAGCGGATCAGCATGATCTATGAGCGCTTCACGCGAAACTATGAGCGGCAATGCGTCTGCACTGCCCTACCACTTTCAGGATAACGTAGGTGTGCGGGGTGATAGAGCGTTTAGGAGTCGACTATGATCGCTTGGACTGAATGTATGATCGGTTATGAGGTGGCATAGAGCGGTTATCCCGTGTGATAGAGCGGATCAGCAAGAACTATGAGCGCTTCACGCGAAACTATGAGCGGCAATGTGTCTGCACTGCCCTACCACTTTCAGGATAACGTAGCTGTGCGGGGTGATAGAGCGTTTAGGGGTCGACTATGATCGCTTGGACTGAATGTATGATCGGTTATGAGGTGGCATAGAGCGGTTAGCCTTTGTGATAGAGCGGATCAGCAAGAACTATGAGCGCTTCACGCGAAACTATGAGCGGCAATGTGTCTGCACTGCCCTACCACTTTCAGGATAACGTGGGCGTGCGGGGTGATAGAGCGGTTGCAAGTCGACTATGATCGCTTGGACTGAATGTATGGGCGGTTATGAGGTGGCATAGAGCGGTTATCCCGTGTGATAGAGCGGATCAGCAAGAACTATGAGCGCTTCACGCGAAACTATGAGCGGCAACGAACACATCTGCACTGCGTACTACCGCAATAAAAACGAAAAACCAGCAACTTCTATTCGAAGAGCCGGCTTTTCCATATAGTTATCCACTTTTCCAAAAGGGTCTTACCCTTTCAATAATCCTCTTCCACAATGGCATACATATAATGATCTTCCCACACACCATTAATAAATAGTAATTGGCGTAACAATCCCTCACGCTGGAATTGTGCTTTTTCCAACACTTTGACTGAACCTACATTACGAGGAGATACATATGCTTCTACCCTGTGTAGATTCACTTTTTCAAATGCAAACTGATTAATAAGCGAGACCGCTTCTGTGCCGATGCCTCTTCCTGTTTGCCGCTGATCAATGGAATACCCCACAAAACCACTGGAAAACGGTAACCGTTTGATGCTGTACAATGAAATCTGACCGATGATTAAACTTGTTGCTGAATCAAAAATACCGAAATTATACTCCCGTCGATCACGCATTTGATAGAGAGATTCTCGAATTTTATCTCGTTGCATTGCTACTGTATAATACGTATTATCGTGCCTTGGTTCAAATTCCGTCCAGTACTCCTTATTGGCAATTAGCAGCTGGGTGAATTGATACGCATCATCTTCTGTGAGTATCCGTAGGTAGCACTGCTCCCCTTCGAGTAAAATCATTTGTCCTCATCCTTTTCGAAGCATTCTGTTCTTGCCTTCTACTTTATCCAAACGATATGAATGAAATGGAGATTCAGTACCAGTTACCTGAATTCATTAGTTCTTATTATAGATTTTTTACATCTACAAGACAATAGAACGCCACATTTTCTCATTTGTAAAGGAAAATTCATACTTTTCCCCTCCATCGATCCGTAATCTCTGTATACTGTTGTTCAGGAGGATTTTATCATGCTAAGAATTATTTTGATGGTACTTTCGCTACTCATCATGATTGGAACACATATCGCTGCAAATTTAATTCCACTTAACGGACTGACTACTTGGGAAATTGCTAATCGAGTACCGGTTCTATTCATGCCTGCAGAGTACGTTTTTTCAATTTGGATAGTGCTAGATCTGTTACTTGTCAGTTGGCTATACATGTTTTTCAAAACATCAGTTAGACTTTCTTCATCCGTTGCCAATCTACGTGCAATTTCTTTCTCAGTCAGCTGCTTTTTAAATATCGCATGGCTTTTATTATGGCATTATAGTTATTATTACTGGGCCATCGTCAGCGTAATTGCTTTGTTAATTAGTTTACTCGTGCTGTATTTCAGTTACGCCAAAATAGAGGGAACGAACCGGGAACGACTTCCGATTTCGGCTTACATGGCATGGATCTTCATCGCTGTCATTGCAAATTCTACCTATGCTTTCAAATTTCACGATTGGACAGGATGGGGTTTGAGTGATCCACTATGGACAGTATTGTTCTTAACTCTGACTGCAGCGATCGCTCTACATTTTATGTATCATTACCACGACTCTATGTTTAATTTAATTATCATTTGGTCTTTCATCGGTATTGCAATAAAAAATGGAACTGATGAACTATTTGTTTCAACAGCCGCTTTATTTCTTTCCGCAGTTATCGGTTTTATACTATTTATGGGACAGCGTTTTTCAAAGCCCACACAATTATAACACGGTGCCAATTGGGCAACCGTGTTTTTTTTATGATTATACCGTAAAATAGGGTATAGGTTAGAGTATGGACTATCATGCTAGAGAGTGGAGGTTACGCTATGTCAAATTCAAAATTATTGTCTTCACTTAGTTATTTCAGTGTATTTTTCGCTCCCCTTCTATTGCCGATTATCATTTACTTCGTTGCAGATGAATTCGAAGTTCGCCGCCATGCAAAAAAGGCACTCATTTCACATATCGTCCCTATGGCATTACTAATTGCTGGGTTTATCATCATGTCCTTTTCGATATTTTCCTTTAATGTCGATACCATAACCAATACAAACAGCAATATGATGTTCTGGGGATTCGTTCCTATGCTATTCATCATTCTATATAGTTTATTGTTTGTAAGCGTCTTGATTTGGAATGTGTATCAAGGTGTAAAAGTCTTGAAGTAAGTAATGGAAAGAACAAGCTAATCATTAAAAAAACATCGATAAAGTATGATATAGTAGAATTGAATAAATTGTACGGAAGAAAGGACTTGTGAACATGATTGTGAAAAATGATGAAGAATTAGAGGGGTTACGGGCAATAGGTAAAATTGTTGCGGAAATTCGTGAAACGTTGAAAGATGCTACAGTACCTGGCATCACAACGAAAGAACTTGATAATATGGCAGGTCGTCTGTTCACTGAAAAAGGTGCAGTTTCTGCTCCTATCGACCAGTATGACTTCCCTGGCTATACATGTATCAGCGTCAACCATCAGGTAGCGCATGGCATTCCAGGAAGCTACGAGATCCAAGACGGTGATCTCGTGAATATAGATGTTTCTGGATCAGCTGGCGGCTACTTTGCAGACACTGGGATTTCATTCGTGGCAGGTACACCTGATGAGAAAAAGCAGAAATTATGCGACGTAGCAAAGTCCGCTTTGGACCGCGCGTTATTGAAAGTAAAAGCAGGTTCTAGTCTGAATCAAATCGGTAAAGCTGTAGAGCGTGAAGCAAAAGATAATGGCTTACATGTGATCAAAAACTTAACCGGTCATGGAATCGGTACGGCCCTTCACGAAGAGCCTCAACATGTTCTGAATTATTATGACCCTTGGGATAAAACGTTATTGAAGGATGGTATGGTTCTGGCAGTGGAGCCTTTCATTTCACAAACGGCTGAGCAAGTAGTTGAGTTGGATGACGGTTGGACATTTGTTACGCCCGACAAGTCGCTCGTTGCACAGATTGAGCATACGATAGTCGTGACGAAAGGTCAGCCTATTATTTTGACTCAGCTTGATTGATGATAGAAATGAGTATGTACGGATGTTTTCCGTGCATGCTCATTTTTTATACTTACGAAGCGTTTTGAGATCTAACCTGCTATAGTAAAAGAAAAAACTGAAGGCTACCTCCCTGATAGGAGAGTAGTCTTCAGTCTTTTTGTATTATCGTTTGGAAGATACGTTTTTGGTTATTTCTTTTTCTTAACTTTCGGCTTTGATTTCTTTGGTGCTGCTTTTTTCATGTCGTCGATTGTCTTGGAATTTCCTTCGATCAGTTGTCCATTGTACCAAACTTTTTGGACTGTTTTGATACCCTTGGAAACTTTACGGTAGTCGCGTTCTTCTGGGTAGGATAGAAGTGTGAGGACTTCTCCGTCTGCCCCTGCACGGCCAGTTCTTCCTGATCTATGCACGTATTGTTCGGCTGTATGAGGTACGTCGACATGGATGACGTGCGTTAGTCCTTCGATGTCCAGTCCTCGTGCCGCTAAGTCTGTAGCGATAAGGATGCGAATAGTCCCTTTTCTGAAGTCTTCCAATGTTTTCTGACGGTCGAGTTTTTTCATGTCAGAATAGAGGACTGCGATCGGTGCATCATTGTAGAGTAGTTTTAGTTCTTTCATGCGCAATTGATCCACATTATTCATGAATGTTAGCGCTCGTACTCCTGATAATGCAGAAATCCCTCGAAGTATATCCGTCTTTCTGCGCTCATCTACTTTTACGTATGAATGAACCACTTGACCACTATTTGGAATTTCATCTGAATTGACTTGCAGTCGGATTGGATCTTTCATCAGCTGCTTGGCAACGAGTTCGATTTCATCTGTAATTGTGGCAGACACAACCGCTAACTGACGTTCGGGGTTTGCTGCTTCAATCAAGCTTTTCACCAGTACGCGATATTCGCGCGACAAAAGCTGATCCCCTTCGTCAATGACTAAGTATTGAATATCATACATTTTTAGTTTTCTTTCTCTTACTAGTTCATTTAATCTTCCTGGAGTGCCGACTACGATTGTCGGTTTTTTCTTAAGCTTTTCGACTTGACGTTGCATGTTTGCACCGCCAATTAGTTGAGTTACCGTTACGGAAGTTCCTTCAACCAATTCACGTATCACATTAACGATTTGCATGGATAACTCTTGTGATGGTGTAATAATTAATGCTTGTGTCTTCGGTAGATTGCCGTCGACCATTTGAATCACAGGTAATGCGTAGGCTAGTGTTTTACCTGTCCCTGTTGGTGATTCAGCTACTATGTCTTTACCAGACAACATCTCGGGTATCATTTGAGACTGAATCGGCATAGGCTGTTTAAATTTCCATTTTGTGCGTAAAGATTCATTCAGCTCGTCTAAAAAATTCATTCGGTTCACTCTTTTCTGTAGTTGAGGACTTCAACCGGTTATTTTTTTTGAAGCTTCTTTTTCAACTTCTGAATTTTAGGCACTACTTTCACAAACATATTATAAATGAACGGTTTGTACACTTTATCAATTTCACCGATAAATTCTGTCACTCCGTCTACCTGACAAAAACTGTTTTTAAAATTATATAATCCATCTTGCTCACTGTCGAGTACGAATACTCCACCAAGATCATACTGTTCTGCACCTATTTCCAATCCCCACTTCATCATTTCATAGTTCATTAGATAACTAGGATTTAGATTACGCTTCGTGTTGGAGCTACCCGCATATAAGTAATATAATTTTCCTTTATAGTTAATAGTTACAGCACCAGCTAAATAGTCGTCTTCGTGCTTCGCTATATAAATACGTAAATCATCGAATGCTTCTCGCATTTTAACGAAATAATCATATGAACGAATAGAGATTTGATTTCGAACAGACATTTCTTCATGGATTTCAAAGAATTTCTTTAAATATTCATCACTGCGTGAATAAGATACTTCCACACCTTTACGTGCTGAACTTCGGATTTTACTTCTCGTTCTGCTACGGAACTTAAGCATTAAAGAATCTTCATCTTCGTCCGTCAATTTAACAATCATATTATAGCGAGGCTGGATTAAATCTTCTTTACCCGCGCCTTCGTTGCGTACTATGTAACCTGCATCACGATATAACTTGTCCAATTCATCTGTATAAAGCTGTTCAGGATCCATTTTTAATGCAAAAGCTTTATGTTTTTTCACAAGCACTTCTGCCTCTTGAATCAATTCTTCAACCAGCTTCTGATCATGTAAATCGCAAATAGGTCCACGTGGTGCATATAGTAATGAAAAACCGCCTGGTACCTTACGTATCAATAAGGACATAGCGGCTACAATTTCTCCGTCCCGTTCTACATATACTTGCTCGTTACCCCAGTCATCTTTTACATGCGCCCAATTGGGATCTTGTGTAATCGAACGAAACGGAGAATTTCTCATAAACGTTTCATATCTTTCAACATCTTTTGCATTACTTTTATCTAAAATCGGCACTGCTCGAACACTCCTTACGTTACTATAGCTCCATACAATTTCCGTTTTAAACTTTTGAAAATCTTTAAGAACCGTATAGCCACAGCTCTATTAAGTGTATCCTACTGCATTTTTCAAGTCAAGAATCGAAGGGTATACACCTGCCATTTAACAACGTTGCTTGAATAATAAGTAATAATTTACTAGAAAATGAGACAGGCTATTCCGTTATCAATCGGAATAGCCTATACTATAAACAGGGTAGAAAGGTTCACATAGAAATGCAAAAGGGGGATTACATATTGAAAGGTTCAGTACGCAACAAGTTGATAGCGCTTGCAGCACTAGTTATTTTAATTCCATTAGTAGCTGTTGGTGTCGTCAATTACTTTGTGGCGAAGCAAGAGCTTGAGACTGTTGGGGAAATGGGATTACAGAACGGGACATACGCTGTCCTAGATTTGATCGATGAGCTCAATGTTCAAGTAGAGAACGGTACAATTAGTTTAGAAGATGCCCAAGAACGGGCTAAAGAAAAAATCATGGGACCTATGGCCACAGATGGTACTAGATCTTTAGACAATCCAGCGAAATACGGGGAGAACTTCTACTTTTATGTAGTGGATGAGGAAGGTACTTTGCTAGTACATCCACAGAAAGAAGGAGAAAGTCTCTATGAAACCAAAACAAAAGATGGACGTTACTTCATTCGTGAAGTAATTTCAGAAGCTAAAAACGGAGGCGGTTATGTACAATATGACTGGCCACTACCAAGTAACTTAAATGTAGAAGCACCAAAAATCACGTACGGCTTAGAAGATCCTAATTGGGGATGGATCGTAGTGGCCGGAACCTATTTAGTAGACTTTAATGCTGGAGCAAAAAATGTTTTATGGTACACCTTAATTTCAGTAATTATTTCTATAATTGTAGGCGTTACATTATTTTCGATTTTCTCAGGACGTCTGACATCATACATTAAAAATATCCGCCTCATTACAGCTGAAATTGCGCAAGGTCAATTGTCAGGTGAAGATATTCCAATCCGTTCACGTGATGAGCTTGGCCATTTAGCTGAAAATGTGAATACGATGAAAAATAATCTGAATGAGATGGTCGGTCACACAAGACTTTCTTCAGACCGCATGCGAACATCATCCGAAACATTAAGCGCAATCACGGAAGAAGCAACAGCATCTGCTGACGAGATCCACAGCGCTATTGCTGAGGTATCTTCAGGGGCTGTATTGCAATCAGAAGAAGCAGATGTTGCGATCACAAAAGTGGGGCAATTATCTACACTGATTTCCAATGCAGCAGCGCAATATGAAAACGTTGTGACAGAGATGCGCAGCATGAACGATCTACAAAGTTCTGGTATGCAAAAGGCCGAGAACTTAGAAGAAAACTCTCAGAATTTCAACATCGTCATTAATGATTTACAAGGTAACTTCTCACAACTTGTATCTAGAATGAATGAGATCCAAGCCATCGTCCAAACCATTTCATCCATTTCAGAGCAAACGAACTTACTTGCGTTAAACGCTAGTATTGAAGCTGCTCGTGCAGGGGAACATGGTAAAGGATTCGCTGTAGTAGCCAACGAAGTGCGTCATTTATCTGAAGACACGAACGAGGCAACTACGAGAGTTCGCGACCTCCTCGTGCATATTCGAAAAGATACGACGACTGCTGAAAACCAAATGAAACACACATTAGAATTGACGAGTAATCAAGAAGGCACCATTATGGAAACTAAACATGCTTTCGAACAACTATCCGATTCCATTCTCAACATCACATCACTGTTGAAGACTATGGAAAATGATATGAACAGTATGGATGAAAATCGACAACATGTTGTTCAGGCAATTGATCAAATTGCCGCTGTTGCGACTGAATCCGCAGCAGCTACCGAACAAGTCAATGCATCTATTGATGAACAAAAAGCTGCGATTAGCACGATTATGCATGCTTCCCTCGACCTTCATACAGAAGCGGAGAATATGCACGACTTAGTAGACCGATTCAGCTAATAACTTAATAAGAATAAAATATCCCTGCGCAGATGCGCAGGGATTAGTTTATTCTTCAACAGCGTTTTTATACTTCTTGTAGTAGTTGATTTGACGCATAAGTAAATATAACTTACGTTTCATATGCTTATCTTTATTGTAAAATAAAGGATTTCCGTATTTTCCTGCTTTGATTAAAGATCGAATCTCTTTTTCCATAGGCGGATTATCCACAAATTTTTTCAATACCGCTTTCGGTACGACAGTGAATAGGAAATGGTCATCTAGATATGTTAACGGCTTTTCCTTACCATACACTAAGTCATCGACCAAATACTTCGCCATATTCTCACCGCACTGCGTAATGTAATAACTTGAACGCCCTTGGCGGATATTCACTTCAAACGCTTTGAATTTACCATCGCGTTCGTCGTATTTCAAATCGAAGTTTCCGTAACCGACATAGCCAATTGCTTCAAGGAAGTTAGCTAATTTTGTCATAATTTCTTTATCATACCGCGTAATCAGCGCTGTATAGTTTCCGATCGCTGTCATCGCACGTTCTTGTAATACCACCTGCGCCAATGTGATTAACTGTGCTTTACCGTGCTGATCTGCATAATACACAGCATCCCACATATACGTATCATCACCAGGAATGAAATCTTGGATAATCAGATCTTCTGTATATCCACTAGCCTTTACCATTTGAATAATTCGATTGATTTCCTCATATGTATCGACCTTATAGATCTTCTGCAACCCTTCAAACGGATGGCGGTAGTATTGAACTCCGTCGCTTGGCTTGATGATGACCGGGAACAGCACTTCTTCCGTAAATGGTTCATCGGATAAACATGAATGAAAGTAGGTAGAAGGTGTATCTATCCCATGTTCAGCACATAATTCATAGAAATTCTTCTTAATATACACGGCATTCATAATTTCTTCATTGATATAATTGAACAAGAAATCTTCTTGCAAAGCTTCCCGCTGCTCAATAATCAGACGTACATATAAGTCGTCTGTACCGACAAGCACTAATTTTTGATCAGCTGTCCTATATTTTTTAGCAATTTCACGTAAAAACTGGACGAATATTTCTGGATCATGCAAACCAGGATTTAATTCTTGGATGTCCGTAATCGTACTATAGCTTGTGAATGGCAATGGCTCTCTGCCTACAATTACAGGTTTAATGCCATATTCTTCATGAAACGAAATTGCCATATTATAGGCGTTAATATTAGTTCCGACAATAATCGGGATAAAAGAATGCTTACTCATATATTCCTCCAACAGACGTTTTTCCATTTAGTGTAGTGGCACCGAATTCGTAAGTCAAGAATGGACGGTTCTTCACTAACCATATGTTTTATAAACTTGATCGTGCGTAGTATATAATTCCCAAGGATAAACTCGTGGTGCTTCTGATGTAAATTGTAGCTTTTCCTTTGTTGTCGGATGTTCGAACTCCAACTCGTGTGACCATAACGCAATTTGTTCGCCACGCCTATTGATAGTACCACCGTATTTCTGATCACCATAGAGCGGAAGCCCTTCTGTTGCCATTTGTACTCGAATCTGGTGTGATCGTCCTGTATGTAGACGTACACTTACTAAGCTTTGATCAATTTTACTATCAAGTACTTGATAATCCAAACTAGCCATCTTCCCCTCCGGATGGTTCGGCTTCACGCTGTACACTTGATTTTTTTGACGATTCTTGTATAAATAATGCTGAAGAGTAGATTGTTTTTTCCGAGGCACACCACGGAGAACCGCTAAATATCTCCGTTCGATGATGCCGCGCCGAAGCTGATCGGATAGACGAGATGCCGCCTTGGAAGTTTTAGCAAATACCATTACGCCACCAACGGGACGATCAAGACGATGTACTAAGCCAAGGTATACCTTTCCTGGCTTTTGATAACGTCTCTTAATATCTTGCTTTAAAATAGTTAATACGTCCAAGTCCCCGCTCTCATCTTTTTGCACCGGTACATTGACCGGCTTTTCAACGACTAAGAGATGGTTATCTTCATATAATATAGGAATCTTCATTTTATGGATCCCTCTTTTTTAATTAAATCCAATAACGCCTGACACCCTTCGAGCACCAAGTCGTATGTTTCTTGGAAATCACCAGTGAAATACGGGTCTGGAACGTCTTTTTGATGACTTGTCAAATCCAAAAAACGAAGCACACGTTGATGATTATGATCACCAAATATGTTATGAATATTTCGGATGTTTTCTGCGTCCATTCCGATTATATAATCAAAATCCGCTGCATCTTCCACGTTTAATTGACGTCCCGCCATCCCATCTGCCGAAACGTGATATTCTGCCAGTTTGGCCAAAGTTCCTTCATGGGGCGCTTTCCCGACATGCCAATCACTTGTTCCTGCCGAGTCTACTTTGATGCGCCCTTCCAATCGTTCATCATGAATCATCTTACGAAATACTCCTTCAGCCATAGGTGAGCGACAAATATTCCCGAGACAAACGAATAATACACGTATCATACGACTCTCTCCCTTTACTAGTATATTTCTACTCTAGTATACATCATTCGATAAATTCATTCATTCTATGTATAATAATCAGCGATAATTCCAGTCATACTGAAATTCTTATCTTACACAAGAGAATTAAGTCGTAGTTAATATCTTTTAGTATTTCATGTTATAATAGGACTTAAATATCATTTATCTGGGAATGATACAGGAAAAAGGAGGTCTACGCTATGCAAATTGTTTTTGAAGCAACATGGGAAGCTACTTTATCGGACAAACAAAAACAGGCTTTTATTCTTCAATATGAAACTAAAAAGTCAGTACATGAAGAATTTACAGCTACACCTATACTGTTGAAACGAAAACGCAACGGAGGATTAGTCGCTACTGTATTCTTGCAAAATAATCGTAATGAATTATTATCTATTCGTGAAGCTATAGTATGTGTAGTGAATGAACACAGTGATGTAGTAGCTGAGGAGACTTTTTCATTATCCCTCGATATTCCACCTTTTGCCGCAACACCCTGGTCTTTCATCTTCTTACCTACTTATGTACATTCAATTGAAGAACCTTCTGACGGATGGAAAGTTATCATAAAGTAATATAAAAACAGCCGCTCCATTTATGGAACAGCTGTTTTTTTATGCTAATTCAACGTTATGATGAACTTGTTGTACATCTTCTAAATCATCAAGCGCATCAATCATTTTTTCAAACTGATCCTGAGTTTCTTCATCTAATGAAATCTCGTTCTGAGCAATCATGGATAACTCGGCTACGGTAAAGTCCGTAACACCCGCTTGACGGAATGCCTCTTGTACTTCATGGAAATGGGTAGGGTCAGCGTAAACTACTACTTGCCCATCTTCCTCCTCAATATCATTTACATCAACGTCCGCTTCCATCAATAACTCTAATACTTCATCTTCCGTTTTGCCTTCAACACCGATAATTGCAGCTGGATCAAACATGTAAGCTACAGAACCACTCACTCCCATGTTGCCACCATTTTTACCAAATGCCGCACGCACTTCGGAAACTGTCCGATTGACGTTATTTGTCAAAGCGTCCACGATGACCATAGAGCCATTCGGACCAAATCCTTCATAACGAAGTTCGTCGAAGTTTTCCTCGCCGCCACCTTTCGCCTTTTCGATTGCACGGTCGATGATCGCTTTCGGTATGCTGTAGGTTTTTGCACGCTCGAGTACGAATTTCAGTGCTTGGTTGGACTCAGGACTTGGATCCCCTGATTTTGCTGCTACATATATTTCACGGCCAAACTTTGCATAGATTCTACTTGTGTTCGCATCTTTAGACGCTTTCTTTTCTTTAATGTTATTCCATTTACGGCCCATTGGGTGCACACTCTTTCCTTTAGTTATAATGATTTACTACTACTATTTAGTATACCAATTGCATTTTGACATGAAAAGTAAAAAGAATAATGTTGTGAGATAAATAGAGATGAAATAGTACTGTCGTCCTACGTTTTATTCGCTTGGGGCAACAGTATGTTACCCGATTGTGAAATGCGTTTGACTGGAACACTAGGCGTCTGCGGGTCTTTGGCACTTTTGTTGGGGGGCGTTGCTCGACTGGTTGTTGGATACCGAAGTCATCGAGTGTCTGCTTTCTGGACCCGCGCTGCTGAGCGGTATTTATTTTGGTTGTGGTTCTAAGAATGATAATTAGCGTATCTTACCCAACCTGGAAACGCGGTTGGCGGAAAGACTAGGCGGCTGCGGGTCATTTTCACTTTTGTTGGGGTCGTTGCTCGACTGGTTGTTGGATACCGAAGTCATCGAGTGTCTGCTTTCTGGAATCGCGCAGGCACGTGGGGGATTGCCTACAGCCAGGAGCCAGCTGGCGGTAGTGCTGCCAGTTGTCTCCTGGCCACGGCCTACCCCGCAGTTGTGCCTGCGCTGCTGAGTGGTAGTTATTTTGGTTGTGGTTCTTATAGGAAGAAGATCAGTGATTTGGTGTTACTGATTTTGTACTTTTTAAAAAGAAGTATACGAACTGACCTACACCCAATCCAACGAAGGCGCCTACCACCAGCGCCGAAGTGGGGGCAATGAACTCGCCGCTTATTACGCCCCCTTTACGGAAACGTAATGCAACTAACAAACCGCCATTATTTACACGTATAAAAATTCAATCCCTACTATTCTAATTTGCATTGACTATTTTTAATTGTCTGTTAAACTGTTAATAATATAACAGTTAACGGGGGGATGGAATGATCACATTTGAATCGTTAAAAGATGCACCGGTCTTACCAGAGTTTCCGGCAGACTCCGAGACAAAAGGAGCTTCTGAAGTACTGCAATGGGCTTATGATCACTATGGAGAAAAGCTAGTCTATGCTTGTAGCTTTGGTATCGAAGGAATTGTATTGATCGAACTGATTTCACGCGTGAAACCCGATGCCAAGATTGTATTTTTAGACACCAATTATCATTTTAAAGAGACATATGACACGATAGAAAAAGTGAAGAAGCGTTATCCTCAGCTTCAAATTCATTTGCAACAGCCTGGTTTGACTATTGAAGAACAGACAGATCAATATGGCCTGGATCTCTGGAAAACCAATCCAAACCAATGTTGTGATTTGCGCAAGATTAAACCACTGGAAGAAGCAATTGCCCCTTCCACTGCTTGGATATCAGGATTAAGGCGTGAACAATCTGAATTAAGAAAATCTACCGAGTACTTGAATTTAGATAACCGTTTTAAAAAGATTAAAGTGTGTCCGCTTATTCATTGGACATGGAAAGATGTTTGGCGTTTCGCCCACACCCATGAACTGGATTATAATATACTTCATGAT
Organism: Sporosarcina sp. P29; assembly: GCF_002743265.1. Lineage (NCBI taxonomy): Bacteria > Bacillati > Bacillota > Bacilli > Caryophanales > Caryophanaceae > Sporosarcina > Sporosarcina sp. P29. The sequence continues at coordinate 40,244 of NZ_PDYX01000018.1, forward strand.
CAAGGATACCCGAGTATTGGGTGCGCAAACTGTACAAAACCAGCATTTACTGAAGAAGACATGCGCTCTGGACGTTGGACTGGTAGCGGCAAGACAGAATGCGGATTGCATACATGATTTTTTTAACCTTAAAACCAAGTATTTCTATATGACTTATTAAAATGAAAAGGATAGGTGTTCAAATAATGACAACAATACAACCACATGGCGGTAATTTAGTTAATTTATACGATCCCGCTCTCTCCATTGAGGGACTGCATAAAACAGTCTCAATTGATGCTACATCAGTAAGTGATTTGGAATTAATAGCAACGGGTGCATACAGCCCGTTAACTGGTTTTTTAACTTCTAAAGATTATCATGCAGTCGTCAATGATATTCGTTTAGCAGATGGTACAATATGGAGTTTACCAATTACACTACCCGTTAAAGACAGTTCGGCTTACTCCGTAGGCGATACGGTTTTACTCGATTATCAAGGCGATATCTACGGTACACTTGAAATTACCGATATCTTCGAACCTGATCAACAAATCGAAGCTGAGAAAGTTTATAAAACAGCTGACCGTGCACACCCAGGTGTTGCGAAGTTACTCGATCGTGGCCATATCTATCTTGGCGGACCGATTAAACTAATCAGACGAATAGAACAGAAAGATTTCGCTGAATTTTATTTCGATCCTTCCGAAACTCGTCAAGCATTTGAAAATAATGGATGGAAGACCATTGTCGGATTCCAAACGCGTAATCCTGTGCATCGTGCACATGAGTATATCCAAAAAACTGCACTTGAGATTGTTGATGCACTTTTGCTCAACCCGCTAGTCGGCGAAACTAAGTCAGACGATATTCCCGCCGATGTCCGGATGGAAAGTTATCAAGTATTACTACGTGACTACTATCCTAAAGATCGTGTGAAGCTGGCTGTCTTCCCTGCTGCCATGCGTTATGCAGGACCACGCGAAGCCATCTTCCATGCACTTGTACGTAAAAATTACGGTTGCACACACTTCATCGTTGGGCGTGACCATGCAGGTGTTGGGGATTATTACGGCACATACGAGGCACAAGAAATCTTCTCGAACTTCACAGCGGAAGAAATCGGCATCACATTACTGTTCTTTGAACATAGCTTCTTCTGTAAAACTTGCGGCAATATGGCAACGCCTAAAACTTGCCCGCACACTAGTGAAAACCATGTAATCCTTTCGGGAACTAAGGTACGTGAGATGTTGAAAAACGGCATCTTGCCTCCACCAGAATTCAGTCGTAAAGAAGTAGTTGATGTACTGATTAATGGTTTACAAGAAAAAGAACTGGCGAAGTGAGGGGAAACGATATGGCAAAGAACATTGTATGGCATGATCAATTAATCTCAAAAGAAGAACAGCGTATAAAAAACAAACATCATAGCGCAGTACTCTACTTCACCGGCCTATCCGGTTCAGGGAAATCTACAATTGCCAATGCAGCCGCGCGCCGATTGCATGATCTTGGTGCTAACACTTATGTACTTGACGGCGATAATGTCCGTCATGGCTTAAATAAGGACCTCGGCTTCTCTGATGAAGCACGTAAAGAAAACATTCGTCGCATTGGCGAAGTTTCGAAATTATTCATAGATAGTGGTCAGCTCGTATTCACCGCATTCATCTCTCCTTTCCAAGAAGATCGAGACAGCGTCAGACGTTTGGTAGAAGAGGATGAATTTGTTGAAGTATATATTAGTTGCCCTCTTGGTGCTTGTGAAGAACGTGATCCAAAGGGATTATATGAAAAAGCACGTGCCGGTGTCATTCCTGAATTCACCGGAATTTCATCACCTTATGAAGTACCAGTAAAACCTGAACTTACATTAAAAACGGATCAATATACTGTGGAAGAGTGTGTCGAGCAATTAATCGACTACTTACGTGATAAAAAATGGATTAATTAAGGAGTGATTGGAATGGGTAAAGTTTGGCTAGTCGGAGCGGGTCCTGGAGATCCTGATTTATTGACCGTCAAAGCGGTGAAAGCTATACAGCAAGCGGATGTAATTCTTTATGACAGACTGATCAATCAAGAAATTTTGACTCATGCGAAGCCGGATGCGGAATTGATTTTTGTAGGCAAGCTTCCGAAGCATCATTTCGTCCAGCAGGATATGATCAATTTCTTATTGGTTAAACATGCGAAGCAAGGTAAACGAGTCGTACGTCTGAAAGGCGGCGATCCATTTATATTCGGTCGCGGCGGTGAAGAAGCAGCGTTTGTGGTGAAGCATCACATCCCATTCGAAGTGATCCCGGGCATCACGTCTGGAATCGCAGCTCCTGCCTATGCAGGGATTCCCGTTACTCACCGTGATTACAGTGCATCATTTGCAATCGTCACGGGCCATCGTAAGGAAGGTGCCGAAGAGGCTGAGAAATGGCAGGCCCTCGCCAAAGGAATTGATACACTGGCCATTTACATGGGTGTCAGCAATCTTCCCTATATCCAGAAACAATTAATTCAACACGGCAAAGATCCAGACACACCCGTTGCATTCATTCATTGGGGTACTACAGAGACGCAGCGCACAGTTACTGCAACACTTTCCACCATGACAGATACGGCACGACTTGAAGAAGTCAAAAACCCTAGCATGATTGTTATTGGTGAAGTGGTCCGCTTACGTGACGAATTGCAATGGTTCGAGGAATCGAGCGAAGAACGTCGTTTGCATGAGACGATAGTATGAGAGCGATCCTATATATTTGCCATGGTAGCCGCGTAAAGAAAGGACAGCAGGCTGCTTCGGCCTTCATTGAGAAGACGATGGAAACCGAAGTGGCCCCTATTCAAGAAGCGTGTTTCCTTGAACTCGCTGATCCATCTATCGCAGTAGGTGTCGCACGCTGTATAGAACGGGGTGCAACAGAAATTATTGCTATCCCCTTTCTATTATTGCGCGCGGGCCATGCCAACGTGGACATTCCTACAGAGCTACAAGACGTCATGATGAGTTATCCTGATATTCCTGTTTACTATGGTGATCCAATTGGCGTGGATGAACGTATGGTTGATGTACTAATCGAACGATTGCATGAAACGACAGAAGTAATCCCTAACGATGCATCCATTTTATTGATTGGAAGAGGCAGTAGTGACCCGGCTACGAAAGAAGATTTTGCGAAAATCAAAAGAATATTCCAAGAGAAAACCAAGCTTCAAAATGTTCATGTCGGCTATCTAGCAGCTTGCGAGCCTTTTTATGAAAATGAACTTGAACGGCTACTAGAACACCAACCTAAAAATCTGTACATTTTACCGTATTTATTATTCACCGGTATTTTAATGAAATCAATTGAACGAACACTAAAGAAAACCCAAACCACAACCGCTATTCATCTCTGCCCCGAACTAGGCTATGATCCAGTAATTCATGCGATTCTGAATGAAAGGGCTAATGAAGCAGCAGAAAGGAAACGTGATCTCTATGTTCCCCATCATGCTTGAAAACATGGATGAATCTAATATTTTCTTAGTCGGTGGCGGGCACGTCGCATATCACAAAGCACTCAACCTACATCGGTTCGGTATTCATCCTACAATTGTCAGCCCTGAATTTCATCCATCTTTTGCGGAACTTGAACTGCAAGGGATGGTTACGCTCATTACAAAAGAAGCGGAATGGGAAGATGTTGCGAACGCTTTTCTTACCCTGCTCGTAACAGATAACGAAGCAGTGAATGATCACCTTGCCAAGCAATTGAAAGATGCAGGAAAACTAGTCGTTCACGCTTCCAATCCGTCTTTAGGCACTGCACAGATTCCCGCTGTTACTACACGTGGTAAACTGATCATCAGTGTATCAACAAGTGGCTCAAGTCCTTCATTGGCCAAAAAGATCCGTGACGAAATTGCTGAAACCTATGATGAACGATATGAGGAGTATCTGGATTTTCTCGCTACTGTTAGACATTATGTGAAGCAGCATGTAGCAGATCGTGCAGAGCGCAGAGCATGGCTGAAAGAAGCTATCGAGCCTATTTATCTCCATAACACAGAAGAGCGTCAAACATTTCTGAACGAACTACAGCAAACCTCTCCTTCAGAACAGCTCGTTAATTAAATATGAAATAAAAAAGATCCTTAATTCACTTACGAATTAAGGATCTTTTTATATAGTTTTCGATCGATTACTTGTTCATGTAAGATTTAATTTCTTCTTCAGACATAGAAGAATCACATTTAACGTTTACTGTGTCTCCATTTGTGTAGATAAAACCAGGTACTGTTGGAATGTCGTACTCATTACGGAAGGCAGAAACACCTTTCATATCAGCGTTTTCAATACTGTTAACGTAATAGATGTGGGTATCCGTTTCTTTGGCTACTTTGTTGAGTTTCTCAACGAAGATTTGGCAGTAAGGACATACGGATTTACCGACGTAGATTACAGCCTCGCCGTTCCCTTTTACTAGTTCGTCTGCTCTTGCTGAATCAATTTTATCAAAACTAGCTATATTTTCTTCATAATTCATTTATGATCAGTCTCCTTTCTTTGTTAGTAGTAGTATACCGCATTGTATAGCGACTCAAACAAATCTGCTTATGGGTTCACTCTTTCAAGAAACTTTTTACAAACGGATAGGCGTGAACGATATTCCCATCCATCCTGTCGTCATTATAGCCTGTGTTATCGAAAACTCAATCAAGACTAATTCATTTACTAGAACAGTCCTGTTGTTTTCCAAAACCGTTTAAGATATAGCTTATGCTCATGCCTACTACTATGTTCATAAACAGATTGACGTCATGCGCTGGAATGGCCATCACACTTGTAGCTACATAATCATCTCCTTGTCATGGATGATCCCATGTCACATGCCCAACTCTTAATCTGTTATGTACGCGATACAATGTTTGATACCCGTTGGAATACGATCAATGATAATCCCTCTATCTCTAACTTTCTAAGATTCATGGAAGTTCATATTATTCACACCAAGTGAAAATTTTATTTAAGTAAAGGTTTAGGTCTAGGTTTAAAATTTTTTCTATTTTAACAAAATAAAAAAAGGTAGCAAAGTTCCACTACCTTTTCAATCTTGATTAATGACCTAAATAAGCTTTCTTAATCGTATCATCTTGCAGTAATTCTTTAGCAGTACCAGAAGCAACTACTTTCCCATTTTCAAGTACATACCCACGATCTGCTACTTTTAAGGCTTGTCGCGCATTTTGTTCAACAAGTAATACAGTCGTACCTGCTTCATTAATCTCTTTAATAATTTTAAATATATCAGCAACGATTATCGGTGCTAGACCCATTGAAGGTTCATCTAGTAAAAGAAGCTTTGGTCTAGACATAATCACTCTGGCAATCGCTAACATTTGTTGTTGTCCACCTGAAAGTGTACCACCGTATTGCTCTTTTCGTTCTCTCAGAATTGGAAAGCGATCCATCACTTTTTCAATATCCGCGCCAACTTCGGAATCACTTCGGTGATATGCACCCATTTCCAAGTTTTCTAAAACAGTCATTGTTGCCAAAATACCTCGGCCCTCTGGAACAAGTGCTAAACCATTTCTTAAAAGCTGGTCTGGTCGACGGCCTGTAACATCTTTCCCTAAATAATGGATTGTACCTTCTTTAGGTTTTAAAAGCCCTGCGATGGTATTCATCATCGTCGTCTTGCCCGCACCATTGGCACCTAAAATCGTTACGATCGTCCCTTCTTCTACAGCTATATCTATGCTTTTTAACGCTTGAATTTTACCATAAAAGGTACTGATGTTATCTAGTTTAAGCAAGCTCATCTTCCTCCTCAACCCCGAGGTAGGCTTCAATTACTTCTTTATTGTTTTGAATACTGCTCGGTGTACCTTCTGCAATTTTTTTACCAAAGTTCAAAACGATAATTCTATTACATACACGCATCACTAGTGGCATATCATGTTCGATCAGTAGCACTGTAATATCTAATGTTTGGATTTTTTTAATTAAATTAAATAAATCATTCGTTTCTTTTTCATTCATACCAGCTGCTGGTTCGTCAAGAAGAATTAACTTTGGTCTACTCGCTAAAGCTCTTGCGATTTCTAATCTTCGCTGTGCACCGTATGAAAGGTTTTTTGCAATCGTTTCCTTGTCATTCGCTAAGCCGACAACTTCTAGTATCTCATCTGAAGTCGCCAAGACTCTAGCTTCTTCTGCTTTTTGAGCTTTCGTACGAAAAACACTTTGCATCACATTAGTTTTTAGTCGGCAATGATTACCTACCATAACGTTTTCACGTACTGTTAAGTCAGAAAACAAACGGATATTTTGAAATGTACGACAGATACCTTTTTCAGTGATTTGATGTGGCTTCAGATTTGAAAGTGGATTACCAACAAACGATATTTCACCAGAACTAGGAGGATACATAGCTGTAATCATATTAAACATCGTCGTTTTCCCAGCACCATTAGGCCCAATTAAACCAAGAATTTCGCCTTCTTCCACTGAAAATGAGACATCGGTTAAAGCTTGGATACCACCAAAGTTTTTACTGATCTTCTTTATTTCCAGTACCATGCTTTTCCTCCCCTTTCTTCTTAGGTTTCAATCGTTTAAATCGGTTCACCATATTCACATCGATAATTCCTTGTGGACGGAACGCCATCATAAGAACCAGAAGCGCGCCATAAATCATAAATCGATATTCGTTGATAAAACGTAGGAATTCCGGCATTGCAGATAAGAACACAGCTCCGAATATGGATCCCCATATAACCTCACTTCCGCCAAAGATAGAAAATATTAATATTTCTACTGCTCTGTGATAATCAAAGTCTGATGGGCTAATGTACGCCATTAAATGGGCATATAATGCGCCTGCAAATCCTGCCAACATTGCGCCCTGACCGAAAGCTAACACTTTGTAATACGTAATATTAATACCCATTGCTTCTGATGCTTCTTCATCCATTTTAATAGCGGAGAAAGCACGTCCAATTCTAGAATTATTTTGTCTTACAAAGAACCAAATGACTGAAATCGTTATAATAAGTAAGACAAAAAAGACAGCTAAACTTATGAATTGGTTATTTTTCAACCCAAACATATCAGGTTCTATTCCCATACTTTTACTTAAACTAAATATTTCTCTTCCAAGATGCGGAATGCCTGATAAGCCAATTGCACCGTTTGTTAAACCATCCCAGTTAATGAAAAGGACTCGAACGACTTCACCAAACCCAAGTGTTGCAATAGCGAGATAAACACCTTGCAATCTTAAAGCTGGTATACCAATTAATGTCCCAACAATCCCTGTAAAGATCGCAGCTATAATGACACCGAGTACAAGTGGCATATTATAATGTAGCGTTAGAATAGCTGTTGTGTACGCGCCTATACTCATAAAACCTGCGTGACCCAGTGATAATTGTCCCGTTCCAAGCGTTATGTATATACTAACAGCCAGAATAATATTGATTAAAATAAAAGAACTAACTTGTAGATAATACGGGTTTATTAATTCGCCTAACATCTAATCAACCCTTTCTTCCAGTTGTAGCTGTTCCAAAGATTCCTTGTGGTCGTACGATTAAAATAACAATGATTGCGATAAACGCAACAGCATCACGATAACCTGAATCTCCATAGGCTACGATAAATGTTTCAGCCATCCCTAAAATCAAGCCACCTACCATGGCCCCCCTTACATTACCTAAGCCACCTAAAATAATAATAGCTAATCCTTTAAGTCCGAAAGATAAACCCATTTGAGGGTTAACAGAGTTGAAAGCTATTCCAACTAAAATCCCAGCGATTCCGCCCATTGCCGATGCAATAATAACGGTTTGCGTTATCGTTCTCTTCGTATTTACACCGAGAAGACTGGCTACTGCTAAGTTTTCCGCACTTGCACGTAATGCTTTTCCTGCCTTTGTTTTAGATAACCAAAAAGTAAGTCCGAACATAAGTAAAATAGCAATAACGAAAATAATAATTTGAACGTAGTAAACAGTTGTTGATCCTAAAACGAATTTTAATTCCGAAAGTGATGTACGGAATGGGTGGTTACCTGAACCAAAAAAGTGATGTGCGACGTTCTCAAGAAAAATAGAAACTCCGATTGTACTTATTAAAGGCGCAAGATGTGAGACACCTTCTTTTCCTCGTAATGGTCTTAGCGCAAACGTTTCCAGAAAATAGCCTAAAATTCCTGTCACTACAATGGCAACAACAAATGCAATGTATAATGGCCAACCTAATATATTCGTGACGACGACGCCCATAAATGCTCCGAACATAAAGATTTCACCGTGCCCCATATTCACTACGTTTAATACACCAAATACAAGGGTGTAACCTAGCGCAACAATGACATAGATACTCCCTAATGTTAACCCATTTATTAATTGTTCAATTAGCAATAGTCCTCCTCCTTCTTCATTTTCGACTTATTTAATCAATCTCATTTTTCGTAAGTTATTTAGGAAAACAATAAGGCTGGGAAACCCCCAGCCCCTATCCTTAAAAATTATTCAAATACTACGTATTCGTCACCTTCAATAATTAAAACAGTTGGCTCCATAATAATGTCGCCTTCTTCATCAAATGACATATTTCCTAGAACACCTTCAAAATCTTTAATTTCAGCAAGTGCATCACGAATCGCATCACGATCTGCTTCACCAGCATTTTTAATTGCTTCAGCCATTACATAAAAACCATCATATGCTTGTGCTGCGAACTGGTCTGGCTCCATACCGTAAGCCGCTTCATAATCTTCAACAAACTTTTTCACTTTCTCGTCGTCTTTCTTAGAGAACCAAGGAGTTGCAACGATTAAACCATTTGCAGCATCACCAGCAATTTTAATGACTTCCGGTGAGTTAAAACCATTACCGCCAACAAATGGTACGTCAATTCCCATTTTGCGGGCTTGATCAAGAATTACTGCACCTTCATTATAAAGAGCAGAAGCTAAAACTAAATCTGGGTTAAGGCTCTTAATTTTTGTTAATTGAGCTTTATAATCAGATTGTCCTAACTGGAAAGTTTCTGTTGTTAAAACTTCTAAATCTAAATCTTCAGCAACTTGCTTCATCGTGTCATATCCTGCTTTTGTGAATACATCATCATTGCCGTATAAAATAGCAACTTTTTTCGCGCCATATTTATCAATAGCTTTCTGCACAGATGCAGGAATTGCTAACGTCTCAGGAATCGAGTTTCTGAATACATATTCTCCAAGTTGTGGAATACCTTCAGCTGTGTTTGATGTACCTAGAATCGGAACTCCGTTTAAATCTGCTTCTGGTCCAACAATTTGCATTTCAGTACTTAATGTAGGTCCAATAATTGCATCTACATTTTCTGAGTTCATTAATTTTTGTGCAACTGATAATGCTTCTTCTTGTTTGCCAGCAGAGTCTTCAATCTTCAACTCGATGTCGACTTCTCCTACTTCAGTAATTTCTTTGTGTGCAAGATTGATTCCGTTTGTAATCGCTTCACCATAACTAGCACCTGGACCAGTTAAGTATGAAATAACGCCTACTTTTGCTTTTACAACATCATCAGAATCTTCACTTTCAGTATCATCTGTTGATGAGTTTCCACATGCGACTAACATTACTAATGTGAAAGCCATTAAAACTGTAAACAAGAGTTTACTTCTTTTACTCATTCTACCCAGCCCCCTATTTGATTGAAATTTCAATCATTGAGAATTACACAACTCTCAATAATTTGTTAGTTATACCATTTGGCATTTTCATTTGTCACAACTCTGGTTATCCTATGACTTATCGAATATGAGCTTCTGATTTTACGTGACAAAATAGTGATATAACTAATATTTTGATTATACCTTATTATTATTAGTATAGGTATAATATTTCAAATATTTAAAACCATCATTTGCATTATAAATATTCATTTCTTAATTGCAGATAATGTAAAACATTTCAATAAACTGGATAGATCCACTTATGGCTATCTTCGCAGTGAGTTGTTACGGCACACTCTCTACCATTAGTAATCTTGTTATATTAAATGGTTTCACTTTTGCAGAGCAGTGACTAGTCAGTAATTTACTAGTTTATATGGTTACTCTTTTCATTTTTATTATTGTCCTATCTATTACTTTACGTCGGTAAGCAGACAAAAAGACCTAATTAAATTAGGTCTCTTCAAATTTCTTATGCCATAATCACACAATATAAAGAGGTATAAAAACTAGTCGTTTACGCTTCCAATCCGTTGTTAGCCACTGAGCAAATTCCCGCTGTCACTACCCGTGGTAAACTGCTTATCGGTGTATCAACAAGTAGCTCAGGTCCCTCATTGGCCAAAATGATCCGTGATAAAATTGTGAAAATCTATGATGAACGATATGGGATTTATCTGTATTAATTTCCTGAAGGCGGATAGTATGAAGCGATACATAGCGGATCGTACAAAGCGCAGAGCATATCTAAAAGAAGCTATCGAGCTTATTTATCTCCATAATACAGAAGAGATAAAATGTTTCTAAACGAACTACAGCAAACCTTTCCTTGAAAACAGCTCATTAGTTAAAAGATCCCTAATTCATTATCGAATTAAGGATTCATTTATATAGTTTCGATCAATTACTTGTTCATGAAAGATTTAATTTCTTCTCCAAACATAGAAGATTCATATGTAACGTTTACTACGTCTCCATTTGTGTAGATGGAGCCAGGTACTGTTGGAATATCATTGTTATTAGTAGTATTCCGCAATGCTTTAGCGCATAAACAAGTAAATGCTTACAAGCTGAATTCGCACACTATTTTTAAAGTTTGATTCATTGATCAATCAAGAACATAGAAAAACCCTGCCTATTTAGACAGAGTTTTTCAACGACATTTATTTATTGAATTCCTTTTTTAACCCACTCTGCCACAGTGACTGTACGCTTAGCTTGATATTTAACAGCAGCTTCTACATCTTCAATCATTTCACCGGACGGGCCGACTGTAACACTAGTTCCATAAGGGTTTCCACCCGCACCAAAGATTACTGGATCCGAATATCCTGGTGGAACGATAATCGCACCCCAATGCATCATCGAAGTATATAGCGATAGGATGGTTGCTTCTTGACCGCCATGTGGATTTTGAGCAGAAGACATAGCACTTACAACCTTATTTATAGTCTTTCCTTTTGCCCATATCCCACCCTGTGTATCAAGAAATTGTTTCATTTGAGAAGCCATATTACCAAAGCGTGTTGGCGTACTGAAAATAATAGCGTCTGCCCATTCAATATCATCTGATGTAGCTACTGGAATATCTTTTGTTGCATCAGCTGTTGCTTTCCATACATCATTGTTTTCAACTACTGATTGTGGAGCCAGTTCTTGTACTTTTAAAATTTTCACATCAGCACCTGCTTCTTTCGCACTTGCCTCTGCCCACTTTGCTAATTGATAATTCGTTCCACCCATACTGTAAAAAATTACTGCTAACTTAACTTTTGACATCCTAACATCTCCTTCAGTTTGATAAATATTGTTTCATTAAGGGCTCATACTATGAGAACCCATTCCTTCTTCCTTTCCCCGTTATTTCTATTACTAATCATCTCCATACATATAATTTTTATACCAAATCAACTTACTTTTCAATTGAGGTTGAGGTGCAACAGTAAAAAAATTATCTTAATGAATTCGTTAACAATCCAATACTACAATTCAAAAAGGACAGCTAGATTTTACTTTAGCTGCCCTACTTATCGACTTATACCTTATGAAAATTCGTTCCATCCGTAGTTTCTGCAACAATTCCAGCACGGATTACAAAGTCCCCGAAGTGTTCACCGTCATCGCGTTCTTTCGCATAACGTTTCAATATAGGTCCTAACTCACTTAATATCTCTTCTTCTCCAATATTTTCACGGTAAATCTTGCTTAAGCGTTGCCCCGTAAAGCCGCCACCTAAGTACATATTATATTTGCCTGGTCCCTTACCGATAAAGCCTATTTCCGCTATCGCTGGACGTGCACATCCATTCGGGCATCCTGTCATACGCGTCACGATCTCTTCATCGCCAAGTCCAGCTTCATCTAGCAAGCCCTCGATTTTTGTGATCAGTGAAGGTAAATAACGTTCTGCCTCTGCCATTGCCAAACCACATGTCGGCAGTGATACACATGCCATGGAGTTTCTACGTAATGCCGACTGCTCAGCTGGAGACTCCAAACCATACTTCGCAATAATCTCTTCTATATTCTTCTTATTTGAATCAGCTACATCGCCTAGAACTAAGTTTTGATTCGGACTCAGACGGAAATCACCTGTATGGATCTCTGCAATTTCACGAAGAGCAGTCATCAGTTTATAGTTTTCAGTATCACGCACACGACCGTTTTCAATGAAGAACGTATAATTCCAGCTTGTATTTTCTGCTGGCACCCATCCATAGCGGTCACCATTATGATCAAAGTGATAAGGGCGTGTCTCTTCCAATTCCCAACCTAGACGATTATGAAGCTCTCCAATTAACCAATCAAGTCCGCGAGAATCAATCGTGTACTTGAATCGTGCATACTTTCGTACAGAACGATTTCCGTTATCACGTTGGATCATCATTAAATGCTTCGCTACTTCTACTACTTGATCTGCAGGTACGAATCCAATCAAACGACCTAACTGAGGGTACGTCTGCTCATCTCCATGCGCCATTCCCATACCGCCACCTACAGCAACGTTGAAGCCGACTAGTTTTTCGTCTTCGACTATCGCAATCAACCCAATGTCTTGAGAAAATACATCAATATCATTCATTGGAGGTACCGCAATTCCAATCTTGAACTTTCTAGGCAAATACGTCGCGCCGTAGATTGGCTCTACTTCTTCCCCTGCCGTATCCACAACCTTTTCCTCATCCAACCAAATTTCATGATAAGCCGTTGTTTGTGGCAATAAGTCCAAGCTTAATCGCTTCGACCACTCATATATTTCTGCGTGAACTGACGATTGATTTGGGTTCGGGCTGCACATGACGTTTCGGTTGACGTCACCACAAGCCGCAATAGAATCCAGTAACGCGTCATTCATTTCTTGAATATTCTTTTTCATATTCCATTTCAAAATTCCATGCATCTGGAATGCTTGGCGTGTCGTTAACTTCAATGTACCGTTACCATATTTATGTGCCAGTTCATCCATAACCAGCCATTGCTTTGGCGTAGCGAAGCCAGCTGGTGTACGCACGCGGATCATGAATTGATAGGCCGGCTCTAACTTTTGACGCTGACGCTCTACCCGTAGATCTCGGTCATCCTGCAAATAACTTCCGTGAAATTTCATTAGACGGTTATCATCATCTGGAATTCCTGAACTGATGGAATCATTCATCGTTTCGATGAGGTTTCCACGCAAGTAATCACTTTCAATTTTAATTTCTTCTACATCACTCGGTGCTCCATCTTGTATATGGATCGGTTTTGTTGTTGAAGACATGCTCCCACTCCCCTTCAAATTACTTAATAGACATCTCTCTGATAGCGCTTTTCTTGAACTAACTGTGTAATGAATGCTTCAGCTTCTTCAAGTGATTTGCCGCCTTCTTGTTGAAGGATTTCTAATAACGTCGCATGGACGTCTTTTGCCATGTTCTGTTCATCACCACACACATAAATCACTGCACCTTCTTCAATCCATTGGTACAGTTCTTGACTTGCTTGCTTCATACGATGCTGTACATATACTTTTTCATCCGTGTCACGTGAAAATGCTACATCCAGGCGTGTTAATGCACCATCCTTCACGTAATTTTGCCATTCCGTCTGATAATAGAAATCTGTCACATAATGCTGATCCCCAAAGAACAACCAAGACTTTCCTTCTGCTCCTGTTTCACTACGTTCTTCAATAAATGAACGGAATGGCGCGATACCCGTTCCTGGCCCTATCATGATGATCGGTGTTTCGGAATTAGCAGGTAAACGGAAATTATCATTTTTATGGATATAGATTGGTAATGTATCTCCTGGCTCAAGGTTTTCTGCACATTGAATAGAGCAAACGCCTTGTCTGTCGCGACCATGCGCTTCGTAACGAACAACACCAATTGTCAGATGCACTTCTTCAGGATTCGCTTCTAGACTACTTGCAATTGAATATAATCTCGCTGGCAATTTACGAAGTATCCCCACCAGCTGTTGTTCTGAAGCTTCTACTGGTCCGAAGTCCTTTAATGCATCTAGTAAATCGCGTCCATCGACATACGCACGAAGTTCTTCTGCATGTTCTTTTTTTATAATTCGCTTCAACTCTTCTGACTCAGAGTAATTAGATAGTTTTTCAAGTAACGGTTTAGTTACTACAGTAATCTCTAAGTGATTCAGTAAAGCAATGCGTAAAGCACGGCGTTCACCTTGTGAGTTAATTTCGACGGTTTCTTCTGCATTCCAATTCCCTAGTTGAATAATCTCATCGATTAAGTCGGGATTGTTCGTTGGAAAAATCCCTACACTATCGCCCGGTTCATATGTCAGTCCAGAGCCTTCTAATGAAATCTCCACATGACGCGTCTCTTTATTAGAACCTCGGCCGTTTAGGTTAATATTTTCAAGTACTTCCGCTTTAAATGGATTCGTGCGTGAATACTGAGTAGAAGATGTAGTTTCAATTTCCACACTAGCTGCAGCCGATTGACCACCCGTTTGGATTTCTAATGAAACTTCCACCGCCGCTAGCCACTGTGCTGCCGGCTCATCATAATCCAAATCACAATCTACACGTGGTGCTAACGAAACAGCGCCAAGGTCGGATAGTTTCTGATCGAAATCAGCGCCCGTCTTACAGAAGAATTCGTATGAGCTATCGCCAAGTGCCAATACTGAATAATGAAGATGACCTAGTTTCGGGGCACGTTTTCCATGCAAGAATTCAAAAAATGGTAAGGCTGTATCAGGTGGATCTCCTTCTCCATGTGTACTGATGACAAGCAATAGATTTTCAATTTTCTTCAGGTTATTGGGTTTGAAATCATTCATAGACTGTATAGTCACATCAAAAGATTTCTCTTTTAACTTAGCTGCCGCTTGTTCTGCGATTCCCTGCCCGTTGCCTGTTTGGGAGCCATAAAGTATAGTTATTTCTTTTACTGCCGTCGGAACTTCGATAGCGGGACGCTCTAATACAGCGACGCCACCCGATGGTACTGAAGCTGAGCAGATAGCTGTTAAATAACCACTAAGCCAACTTTGCTGTGTTTCTGTAATGTTCGGCAATAAACGATTGAGCAATTCTACTTGTTCTTCACTAAAAGGACTGTTCGATACTTGTAACGCCATATTCATCACCCTCGCAACCTCTTATTGTATTTTTTATAATCGCTTAATGTTGCAGAAAATCTGACTAGACTGACAACTATTTTTAAGATGATTTCATTGTATTATGATTAATCCTATTAGTCAAGTAGGCATTTAATATAGTAAAGTAAACTTTGTAGAAATAGAGTAGTTGGAATTTTTGCTGGGGTGGGGATTTGCGCTTCGGAGGGACGCTTTCCCATGGGCGCGACCTTGAGCCTACTCGTCAGCTTCGCTTCCTGTGGGGTCTCAAGGCCCGCGCTGATCCATCGGGAGCATTCCTGTTTGGTTAGTGGAACCCTATTGAAATAGAAAAGTCCCCTTGGTATGATTCGGGGTGTCAAGGCGTCGACGGCTTGACCCCTAATTATAACCAAGGAGGACTCACATGAA
>NZ_PDYX01000019.1:0-55155 GCF_002743265.1 Sporosarcina sp. P29
CTTAATCAATATATAATTGATTATGTGAAAATAGATGGAATTACTTTAGCGGATCTCATTAAACGAAAAGAAATTAAGATTACTACTGTTTTTTAGTAGAAGGATGAAATCATTCATCTTCGGTAATCGGGCCAAAATGTTGTTGAATTGAGGGGAGTAATCTGTTGCTAAGAATTCTACACTTTATATTTGCTGCATTGGGTATTTTCTTTGCAGCATATGGACTTATTACAAAAGACTTTCAATTCCAAAGTTATATGATGTTGTGCTTAGGTCTAGTGTTTTTAGTAATGAGTCTTCAAGAGTTTAAAAAAGGTCGAAAAGCTTACGGTTGGCTACTTCTGGTAATATCTCTATTTCCTTTGTTTGTCATAATTCATGGATTCTTATTAAGTTAACGGGTGCGATTGTGGAAGAAGCTTATTTGTAGTCGCTTAGTTGATCGGAGCGGAAGCCGGCGACTCTGGGAGGATCAGAGGGACAGGTGAAACACCCCGGCGAAGCGAAGCGGAGGGGTGTGGTTCACCGCCCTCCCTCCAGAACGCGTCCGGCTGGAGCGCAGATCAACGAGTTCCAACCGTTATCCCATCTATGGGTGCGATTATGGAAGAAGCTTATTTGTAGTCGCTTAGTTGATCGGAGTGGAAGCCGGCGACTCCGGGAGGATCAGCGAGAGCCGTAACGAAGAACGGCTTTTGCGAGTGAAGCGGAGCGGAAAGGAGCACATCTTTGCATTGACAGGTGAAACACCCTGCGAGCGCAGCGAAGGGGTGTGGTTCACCGCCCGCCCTCCGGAACGCGTCCGGCTGCAACGCAGATCAACGGTTTCAAACCACTGTCCGAACTATGGGTGCTAGTATAGAATAAGGACCATGCCTCAATCAGGCTGATTTCTTTAATCATAGCTGATCAAGTCAAAGAAGATAACGGAGTAGAAATCAATAACGACAGTGTAAAAGATGCGGTTATTAATACAGACAGAACAACATTCACAACGGACGTTTTCACCGAGCAAATGCGAGGAAATCCATAGTCGAGCTGGTCATGAAAACGACGCGATTGATACAATCATCCGTCTAACGAGAAATACCACGACAATAAAAAAGCCTACACCTCCATTCTCTGTTTGGTAAAAGAGTGTCGAGGGGTAGGCTATTTACAATCATTTTTGAATTTAGAATGTTTTAGTGTTTACGCTTTACTTCGATTCTATAGCCGTCAGGGTCAGTAACAAAGAAGTAAGAAGGTGTTCCGCCTGCAAGTCCTTTTAATTCTCCTGTTTCATAAGAAGAAGCTTTACAGATTTCATGCATTTTTTCTAAATCATTTACGGTTACACCTAAATGACTGAAACCATTTCCTATAACATATGGTTCTGCATCATAATTATACGTAAGTTCTATTTGTACTGAAGACCCTGGTGAATTTAGATAGATTAAATCAAATTTATTCTCAGGGAATTCTCTGCGACTGGCTACTTCAAAATCAAAAAGCTCCGTATAAAAATCTAAAGTCGCATCAATGTCTCTAACACGTAAACAAATTTCAACGAGTACTTGGTTCATCACTATCATCCTCCATGATTTTATTGACCTAATCTTATCATAGATACTATATCCGTACACTTTATGCGATTGAACAAAGTCAGTTGCCCTAGAAATTATCACGCGCGTTACGTAGTTCGATAAAGTCTTCCAAAGTTTCTGCTAGCAAAAAGAGGTTAATTTCCTTCTCTCTGCCGATTGTTGACGGGAGCGTTGGCTGACCTTTAGCACGCATTTCTTGGACTTCATCCAATGAGTTGGAGATTTTTTTATTATCCGGCTGTATTTCGTATGCAAAACGTAAATTAGTTTCGGTATACTCGTGACCGGCATAAACGTTTATATCATCGTCCAAGTGCTTAAATTTCTGCAACGTTTCATATTGAGCTTCGTAATCGCCCGTAAAGACCCGACCACATCCGGCTGAAAATAAGGCATCCCCGCAAAAGAGGTTTTTCCCCATTAAAAAACTGATATGGCCATGCGTATGACCTCCTGATTCGTAGACCTGGAAAGTTTGACTCATCAAGTTAAAGGAGTCCCCTTCCTTTACCACACTATTCACCAAGTCTTTCGTTTCTTCCGGGCCATAAACGAGAATTTCAGGATGACTCGCTAGAATCTCCCGTACCCCACCAGTATGATCTTCATGCATATGAGTTAAAAGAATGGCCGCCAAACGAAGCTGCTTTTCTTCAAGGTACTCCAGGACAACACTCGCTTTTCCTGGATCCACCACAACGACCTCTGTTTCTTCTTGAATGCACCATATATAATTATCAGAAAAGGCTTTGATTGGATGAATAATCACTTTATGATTCCTCCTCTTTTATATATTTAATTTGCGGTTTGGAGACTTATTCCCCTTCCACCGACAAGTTTTAATTTATCCAGCTATCATAACACAGAGATAATTTATATACATGAAGAAGACAACCTCCTCTGTCTGTAAGTCAATACTAAATCCTATCATTTTGAAAAAAGTTAAGGAAAGTTAAAAAATTTGGTTTTAATTGTTACCTCAATTCCTGTACTTCTTCTACTGGGTTTGATTTACTTCCAATATTTTATGAAAAATAAAAGTCTTCCTCAACACTAGGTTGAGGAAGACTTTTAAGTATGAACAAGAACTCTCACGATTGCTTTAAAAAATCCACTTCGACTTCATTTTTTCGCGGTTCACGCTTAAAGAGATAGCCACCGTTTCTTACGGACATCAGCACTTCCGCCCGCTCACGAATAGCCTCATACGGATCTTTTGCATCCAACACGATAAAGTTCGCAGGCTTCCCCACTTCAATACCATACGCATCGTTTACTCTCATAATGTTCGCACCGTAATACGTGATCAAATCCAACGCCTTATTGATCTCGTCAATATGTGTGTAATGCGCTAAGTGAATCCCATTATCTAAAATATTCATCATATTTCCATTACCTAAAGGATACCAGTAGTCTGCTATGGAATCTTGAGCAAACGCCACATTGTTTCCGTTATTCAACAACTCTTTTACTCGTGTTAAGCCACGACGTTTAGGATAGCTATCTCCCCGTCCTTGTAAATGAGCATTTTCAGTTGGACAAGAAATAAAATTAATTTGTGATTCCTTAAAAAGACCTAACATTTTATTGGCATAGCTATTATCGACTGAACCGAAGCTACATGTATGACTAGCCGTTGTATATTTACCGTAGTCTTTTTCCATAACGAGCGCGTTTAACACTTCTAAGAAACGACTATTTGGATCATCGTTTTCATCACAGTGAATATCAATCATCACGTTATGCTTTACGGCCATGTCGACAATACGTCGCAATGACTCCACGCCATGCTCATACGAAATTTCAAAGTGAGGAATCCCCCCTACTACGTCCGCACCCATTTCAAGCGCTTCTTGCATTAAACGCTCTGCCCCTTCATATCTAAAGAATCCTTCTTGAGGAAAAGCTACGAGTTGTAATGTAACGAGGTCTTTCAATTCTTCGCGCAGTGTAACTAACGCTTTCATTCCCGTTAAATTTGGATCTGTAATGTCTACATGTGTACGAATGAATTGAACTCCTTTACTCACTTCTTTTTGAATTCCTTTTATCGCACGTTCACGCACCATTTCTTCAGTCAATGATTTCTTATTATCACTCCAACGCTGAATGCCTTCAAATAATGTTCCGGATACATTTGCATTTCCTTCGCCTAGTCCCGAAAAGATATAATCCAAATGTAAATGAGGGTCCACATAAGGTGGCAATACTAAACGTCCTTGCAGGTCAATTACTTCATCTGCGTTATCTAGATCATTACCTATTGCGGTAAACTGACCATCTTTCACTAAAAACTCATGGGAATCTGGGTCACCGTATATATTCGCATTTATATATTTCTTCATAAAATACATTGCTCCTTTATCCGTTGGTATAGTCATGAGTATAGCAGTTACGAAACAAGAAAAATAATTCTTGCTCTCAACAGCATGTGATCAGCTTATTCTTGTCTGTTTTTAAAATAAAATCCAAACTTTTTGCAGAAGCTGTCCGTCAAAAGAGTAAGACGTGATCGCGACATGTTTAAAATTAAAGAAGGTGAACCTTTTGTCATGACAAAAAATAAAAAAATAGAGCAGGTTGAGCAATTTTTAATTGAAAACCAAAATGCTCATTATCGGCTCGCCTATAGCTATGTGAAAAACAAAGAAAACGCACTGGATATTGTGCAAGACTCGATTTTCAAAGCGTTAAAATCCATTCATCGCTTGGAAGAAATCAAGTATTTAAAGACGTGGTTTTATCGGATACTCGTGAATACTTCCATTGATTTTATTCGCAAACATCAGCGGGTGATGGTGATGGATGATGAAGTTCTAGGTGGCTATTTACCACAAACTGAAGATGAACCAACTGATATAGATTTACTAGATGCGCTAGATACACTGCCTCCAGATGAAAAATCGTTAATTATTTTACGTTTCTTCGAGGATTTGAAGATTGACGAAGTGGCAGCCGTCTTAGATGAAAACAGTAATACAGTGAAAACCAGGCTTTACCGGACTTTAAAGAAACTGCGTATAGAAATTGAAAAGGGGGATTTGGAATGAAACGGTTAAACAAACTCAAGAAAGAATATGACGATATTGAAATTCCTCCCGAATTGGACAATTTAGTGAAGGATTCTATCCAAGGTGCAAAAAATGCTAAAAAGAAACGCTCACCCGTGAGAAACTGGTCGATTGGAGTCGCTGCTGCGGCTGCTTTATTCGTTGGCAGTATTAATGCTAGTCCTACTTTCGCCAATTCACTAGCGAACATCCCCGTTCTTGGTTCCATCGTGCAAGTTTTCACGATAGACACCTTAACTCTGGAAGAGGAAACGTATCAGGCAAACATGAAAACGCCGGCAATCGATGGTTTAGAAAACGAAGGATTGCAAACTGCGCTAAATGAAAAATATATCGAAGAAAACAAAGCGCTCTTTACGAAATTTGAGGAAGAGATCGCCAGACTAGAAGAGGCAGGTAGCGGTCATTTAGGTATGGATTCAGGTTATGAAGTAAAAACCGACACAGAACAAATTTTATCTATTGCGCGTTACGAAACCACTACGGCGGGATCTTCTTCCACTGAAATGCAATACGACACGATTGATAAACAACATAATATTCTTCTTACATTACCAAGTCTCTTTAAAGACGATTCCTATGTCGAGATCATTACTACCTATATTAAACAAGAGATGAAGCGACAAATGGAAGAGGATGAAAACACTGCGTATTTAGCTATCGAAGGAGCGGACATTGAGTTCAGTTCAATTCAAGCAAATCAAGACTTCTATATTACTGCGGATCATACACTCGTCATTTCTTTTGATCAGTATGAAGTAGCACCGGGTTATATGGGGGTCGTCACATTTGAGATTCCTTCACATATTTTACAGGATGCCCTAGTCGGGGACACATATATTCAGTAAGTTATTTAACAGCAGCAGATGATGGATTTCGTCTGCTGTTCTTCCTATAGATAAAGGTGTTTCTATACATACATAAGGTCATAAACGGTCTATTCAACACAAAATGATAGGAGATGTAAATTTTATGAATACGCTACATCAACAAGTCGGAAAGAAAAGAAGAAAGCTGAAGAAAAGATATTTTCTGCTTCTGATTTTTCTTCTCGTTCTATCGGGTACTGTTCTTTTTGTTGGGACGTCCTACTCTTTCCGTGAAGTACCTAGTACACCGGATCAACCTGTAACCAAACCAGCACCAACTGAAACACCACCATCAACTGATCAGCCAGAACCTATTACACCGCCAGAAGAATCTAGTCCTGAACCTGAAATTTTCCCTACAATAGAATCCGATGAAACAGAAACACCTACCGAAGAAGAAACAGAGATATCTTCTGAAGGACCAACGGAAACGCCAGCTGAAGAAAACACGGAGCCACCTGTAGAAGAGGAAAAACCAGAAAAAGTAGTGTATTTAACATTTGATGACGGTCCAAGCAAATGGACTGAGCAGTTTTTAGATGTCTTGGCTGCACATGATGCGAAAGCTACATTTTTCATGCAAGGGAGCAACTTGAAGAAAGAACATCTTCAGAATAGTGTAAAACGAGCAGTACAAGAAGGTCATTATATTGGCGGCCACAGTATGACTCACAATTATCAAGCACTTTACACGAATCAACAGTTTGTACCCGAGATGCTTGAAACACTAGATCTAATTCATAAAATCACAGGAACTACTCCTAGTCTAGTTCGCCCTCCTTATGGATCAGCGCCTGGATTGAACGGCGGACAAATACGGAAACAATTAGCTGACGCCCATATTAAAATTTGGGATTGGACAATCGATTCGCATGATTGGGAACTACCCGGTAATCCTTCTCAAATAATACAAAACATCAAACAAGACACTACTTCTGATAAAGAAATTGTATTAATGCACGAAAAATCACAAACTTTAGAAGCACTTCCTGGAGTTTTGAACTTTTTCAAAGAACAAGGATACGTTTTCGGAGTGTACAATGATGCGTCTCACTTTGTCATGAACTTCCAAAATGATGCTGCGCTTTAACACCACGATGTATTAGAATCTACTAATAGATGATAGTGTATGGAGGCTATTTAGTACGTGCAGCTAGCCTCCCCTTTCGTTTCACCATTTCCATTTGAAATGATGCAAACTTTTTACGTATTGTAGATCTTTTATAAACGTATGGGTTGACATCGTAAAGTGAATATTATATGATTACCTTGAATTCGAGATAAAAGGAGAACGTCATGGACAATCAAAATAAAGAAATCTATGAAGAAGATTTGTCTCTAAAGGCATTCATTGTTTTAACTCGTGCATTGCAATCCATTAAAGTGCGTGTGGAAGAAGATATAAAACGCTCAGGATTAAATCCAACAGAGTTTGCCGTTTTAGAATTAGTCTATAGTAAAGGTGATCAACCGATACAAAAAATCGGTGAGCAAGTATTGATTGCTAGCAGTAGTATCACTTACGTTGTAGATAAATTAGAAAAGAAAAACTTAATCAAAAGAAAGCCTTGTCCAAAAGATCGACGTGTCACACATGCGTCCATTACAACGGATGGGACGGAATTGATGAATGAAATCTTCCCTCCTCACAAAAAGGCGATCAAAGAAATTTTTAGCGGACTAGATATACAAGAAAAAGAACAACTAATTACACAGTTAAAAAAATTAGGTTTACATGCACAGAATATGTAATGGTAAATCTAGTTTTTTCACAACTATTCTCTCGAATTGATATTATATCAACTAAATATAAATTACAAAGGGGTTTTATGACATGACAAACGAATTACTAGGCATTCACCACGTAACTGCAATGACAGATAACGCAATGAGAAACTATGAATTTTTCACAAACGTACTCGGCATGCGATTGGTTAAGAAAACGGTAAACCAAGACGATATCCACACGTATCACACATTTTTCGCGGATGATGTCGGTTCGCCAGGGACTGACATGACGTTCTTCGACTTCCCGAACAACCCGAAAGGAACACCGGGAACGAACTCGATTTCTAGAACTGGTCTACGGGTACCTAACGATGCAGCGCTTGAATATTATCTAGAGCGTTTCAAA
Organism: Sporosarcina sp. P29; assembly: GCF_002743265.1. Taxonomy (NCBI): domain Bacteria; kingdom Bacillati; phylum Bacillota; class Bacilli; order Caryophanales; family Caryophanaceae; genus Sporosarcina; species Sporosarcina sp. P29. The sequence goes on from NZ_PDYX01000019.1 coordinate 7,661, forward strand.
GAATTTGGCGTAGATAACGACGGCATTCAAGAACTTTTCGGCAAAAAAGTACTACCTTTCCAAGAAGCTGACGGACAAAAATATCAACTGTTCTCTGATGAGAATAATGAAGGCGTAGCACCCGGCACACCTTGGAAAAATGGACCCGTACCTGAAGAGCACGCGATTTATGGTTTAGGACCAATTGAAATCACAGTCAGCTATTTTGAAGATTTCAAGAAAATGCTCACTGAAGTATACGGTATGAAACCGATTCTTGAAGAAGAGAATGTAACGCTGTTTGATATAGGCGAAGGTGGCAACGGAGGTCAAGTCATTTTACGAAATGATGATACAACACAAGGTAGTCAAGGGTATGGACAGGTTCACCATGTGTCGTTCCGGGTGAAAGATCATGAAGCGATTAAAAACTGGGAAGCAAAGTATGATGCAATGGGTATGCAACATTCCGGTCACGTAGACCGTTTCTACTTTGAAGCACTTTATACACGTGTCGGTCATATTCTGATCGAGCTATCAACAGACGGACCAGGTTTCATGACGGACGAACCATACGAAACATTGGGAGAAAGCCTATCCCTTCCACCGTTCCTTGAACCAAAACGTGAATATATTGAATCACAGATTCGCCCATTCGATACAACACGTTCATAACAGTTGTAAAGGAGTTTTATAAATGGAAGCTATTAAAAAGATCCACCATATTACAGCTATTGTAGGAGATCCTAATGAAAATCTGAAATTTTACAGAGATGTTTTGGGACTCCGTCTCATAAAGCAAACGGTAAACTTTGAAGATCCGAGCGTCTATCATTTGTACTTTGGGGATCATAATGTAACTCCTGGAACGGTTATTACATTCTTCCCTTGGACAAATCAGAATCAAGGTAGAAAAGGCAGCGGTCAGGTCGGACGGATTGCTTTCAGAATACCAAAAGGAAGCATGGACTATTGGAAAGAGCATTTAACTGCCCAGCGTATTCCCATTGAAATGACACTGCTTTTCGGTCAAGAGACACTCGAGTTCGTTGATGTTCATGGACTCGAGCTCGCACTGGTCGAAGGTGAAATAACTGCAGATCATTACGATATAGTTGATTTTCATGGCGCTGTTTTATTGTCAGAAAATCCCGAAGGCACTAAAGACTTACTTACCGGCCTTATGGGTTTAACTGAACTCAATATAGATGATCAGAATCAACATTTTGAAACAGTAGGCAAGGAAAAGCACCATATTATTACAGCCACTCCCCCGCAACCTGCCGGAAGATTCGGTATTGGTACGGTCCATCACATCGCGTGGTCCTTGCCGCATAAGGAAGCATTGAAAGAGTGGCAGTCTGCACTGGCAGATGAACAATTTAAAGTCACTGAAGTGAAAGACAGAAATTACTTCACCTCGATCTATATTAAAGAAAAAGGACGCGTCATTTTCGAATTTGCAACTGACGGTCCAGGATTCGATGTAGATGAAGATATGAAATCACTTGGTTCCATGCTGAAATTACCGGAACAATACGAACAGAACCGGCAGGAATACGAAAGTCTGCTGCCGAAATTGGAGGTATAGTAGATGAATAAAATGCTCAACTTCTCTCCACAAGATCTAACGGCAAAAGAAAAGAAGAAATTCCTGATTGGTTCAGTTATTCCTAGACCTATCGCATTGGTTTCTACGATGTCGAATTCGGGTATTGTAAATATTGCACCATTCAGTTATTTCAATATCGTCACATATGACCCCCCGATGCTGTCCATCGCTGTACAGCGCGTAGACGGGAAATCGAAAGATACTGCTAGAAATATTTATGAAAATAAAGAAGCCGTAGTCCAGGTTGTCGATACAGATAACGTAGAAGCAGCAAACGCGACTTCCGCACCGCTAAGGCCCGATGAAAGCGAACTGGACGTCTCGAGTTTTACGACAGTAGACTCAAAAGCGATTCAAGTTCCAGGATTGAATGAAACCAAAGTGAGATTTGAAACAGAATTATACGATTCAATGGTCATTTACAATGAAGACAACATCGCAACTACAGATGTTTTATTGCTGAAAGTAAAACACTATCATATAGACGAAACAATCTATCACAACGGCTATATTGACCCGTTGAAACTACAAGCTGTAAGTAGACTAGCCGGTAGCGATTACGCTGAAATAGGTAAGCTATTCACAGTAGAACGCCCCCTTAAATAACCAAAGGAGTTGACGTGTAATGAAATATATTTACAATGAAAATAAAAAAGGTGCACCCGTATTCGTATTGCTCCACGGCACAGGTGGTACGGAAACAGACTTAGTCTCTCTTGCCGAACTACTCAATCCTGAATACAACGTGTTGGGCATTAGAGGAAATGTGCAGGAAAATGGCATGAATAGATTCTTCAAGCGTCATGGTGAAGGTCAGTACGACTGGGAAGATCTTGAGTTCCGAGGCAATGAACTGTATGAATTCATTGAAGAAAAATCAAAAGAATATGATTTCAAAATGGAAGATACGGTGCTAGTCGGATTCTCAAACGGCTCGAACATTGCGATTCAAATGATGCTCAAGCACCCAGAAACACTTAAAAAAGCAGCTTTATTCGCACCGCTGTATCCCGCAGATTTAGAAGAAAAACATGGTTTCAGTAATGTGGAAGTATTCCTTTCACTAGGCGAAGGTGATCCGATTGTGCCTGAATCTGAAAGCAAGCGCGTCATCCGTCTCTTTGAAGAAAGAGGCGCAAACGTTACAACGGCTTGGGTTAAAGGACATAGCCTTACACAGGAAGTCGCAATGCAAGCGAAAAACTGGTTGAAGTAAACACATTCTATATACTAAAAATATAAATAGGAGTGATAATAATGGAAATTAAAAAAAGCAATGAGAAATTTTATGTTGGTGACAACCCGGAAGAACCTCTAGCGGAAATGACGATCGTCTTGAATGGTCCAAAGCAATTCATCATTGATCATACAATGGTTAGCGACCAATTAAGAGGCCAAGGCGTTGGCGATATGCTATTAGAAGAAGTAGTGAAATTTGCGCGTGAAAACAATCGTCAAATTATCCCTTTATGTCCTTTCGCTAAAGCGAGACTTGAGAAAAACAGAGCGCAATACGAAGATGTGTTGAAAGCGAAATAATAAGCCGACTGCATTTTCATTACTACGCTATGAAACGATACTACAATGACCAATTTCTATCGAATCCCCTACTCTAAGCTTATATTTTTCAAAAAAGGGTAAGTAATTCCTAGGAGGTGCTATTAGTGGGATTTTATAAAACGCATAAGAATGAAATCATCACCTTACAGCTTGTTTCTCAAATTTTAGGGAAAGTGAAACTAGAATATGCTGCACAGGAACCCCAATGGGCGCACGTAGTTCTCGATATTACACCGCGCGGGTTTACTACAGGGCTACTGAGATATAACGCTCACCACTTTGAAATTGAAGTCGATTTAATTAAAAACGTAATCATTAGTAAAACAGAAAAAGATGACGCGGTAATCAAACTTGAGGACGGAAAGACGATTCGTGACTACTATCAGGAAATCATTCGCACTGCCGATGATCTCGGTATACCATTGTCTATCCATACAACACCTCAGGAAATGGAAACGACGACGCCTTTTGAAGACGACGTTGAACATCATCACTACAACGAAGACGTAGCTAAACAAATTCTTAAGTGGTTCCAATTTGCATGGGATGCTGAGCAACAATTCCTTGCTCCAATCAGACAACGAAAGATTTATCCAGGTCTTTTCTGGGGCACGTTCGACGTGACAGGTATCATTGTGTATAACGAACTCGAACCTTTCCCAGATGATAGTAGAGTAATTGAACGAGCTGCTTTTGATGAACATATGATCGAGTTTGGCTTTTGGTTGGGTGATGACAAATTTGAACATCCTACCTTCTTCACACTGCCCTATCCGTTTGTCGAAGGCGTGGAATTAAAAACAGATGACTCTTTCCCAGAAGGTAGTTACTTCAGTCCCGATATGGCTGAATACCTGTATGAAATCAAAAGTGACGTCGATCAAGCGGACCCTGCTGAAGTCATTCGCTTCCTGGAAGCTTCATGCAGAAAGTCGTTCGAATACTTAGAATGGGAAAATACCCATCACTGCTTCGTAGAGTTAAAAATGGAACCGAATAAAAAACAATAAACACGGTTTATTGTATGAAAACGTTAAATGACTATAGTAAATATAAACAAACCATTATTGGAGGAGATTTTTTATGACAAAAGCAACATGGAACGTAGACACAGCACACAGTACAGTAGGTTTTTCCGTAAGACATATGATGATTTCAAACGTAAAAGGAACATTTAACGAATTCCAAGGAAACATCGAAGCGGATCCAGAAGATTTAACAGGAGCGTCTATCGATTTCACAATTGATGCGAACAGTATTGATACACGTAAAGCCGATCGAGACAATCATCTACGTTCAGCTGACTTTTTCGATGTAGAAAATTACCCGAAATTATCATTCAAAGCAACAAAAATTGAGAAGACTTCTAAAGATACGTACGACTTAACTGGCGACTTCACGATTAGAGATACAACAAAGCCTGTCACGTTCAATGTAAAGTATGAAGGTATGGCTAAAGATCCGATGAGCGGAGACGAAGCTGCTGGATTTACAGGTAAAACAACGATTAACCGTAAAGAATTCGGTTTAACATGGAACGCTGCACTAGAAACTGGCGGCGTTGTCGTGAGTGATGAAGTAAAGATCAATATCGAAATTCAATTACGTAAGTAAGCCATATAAAATTCAGCCTTTTTGAAACGGCTGATAATGTGAAGTATATAGCAAGCCCCTACAGGTAGATTTTATCTTCTACCTGTAGGGGCTTTTCTTTCTATCTATAAAGCTAACTTTTTCTCCATTACGATATGTGGTATACCATCTTCCATGAATACATCGGATGTAGTTTTATATCCGAGTTTAAGATAAAACTCCTCTGCATGCGTTTGACCGTGCAACTTCAGCCGCGCCAGTCCCTTGTCCATTGCAATCTCTTCCAAGCCTTGAACAATTATCTTTCCAATACCTGCACTGCGATGAGAGGCTAGCACACAAATGCGTTCTAACTTCCCTACTCCATCTACTACTCTTACTCTACCTGACGCGATCGCTTGTCCTTCATCTTCTACTACTATATGTTCACATAATTCATTCAACACATCAAATTCATCAAACTCGTCTTCTTCCGGAACCTGTTGTTCTTCGACGAATACCGCTTTTCGTATGTTGAAAGACTTTTGAAGATCTTCTTCTGTACGTATTCTCTTAAAGTTCATCGTGCATCAACTCCTCTTTTTACTTTTCTTCCGTAAATAAGAAACTTCCCCAGACAATCTCTCAGTCTGTGGAAGTTTCTTGTTCTATCTCACATTTCAAAAATACATAGTCATCTTTTTCGATAGTCTCACTCATCTTCACCGGAATGCGTTCCTTGAAAATCGGTCCATCGACTACGACCGTGTGGAATTCCCCTGACTCCCCACAACTATCGATGCCGAGTGCTTCGAGTTCATCCATTAATTCCACCGTGAAACGTCTACCGAGAAATTTAGCAGGCATCATCTTTGTATTCACAACGACCACATAGGCTTCAAAGTCTTCTGCAATGAATTCTTCAAGTAGCTTACGTCGCGGTTCTTCCCAAAGTGGATGATATGCTTCCATACCCACTTTGGCACACATCGACTGTACCCATAGTAAATGATCTTCTAAATCGATGTCACCAAAAACTGCTTTGTGAATACCATGGGCTTTCGAAACGCGCATAGCATCTATGAATTGTATTTCATAGCCAGCCCAGTCTGCTTTTCGAATCATCAATGGAATATCCATCTGCTTCGCCTGTGCTTGAACGATCTCCAGTGGCAATGCATGTGATTTGGAATGTGGCTGATCTTTCTCGAACATTGTCCACAGCATAGCCGGCGTATTTCCCTCTTGGATTGCGCGATACGTTGCGAGTGCAGAGTCCTTGCCGCCACTCCATGACGTAACGAACTTCACGCCCGTCATTGTCCGTCCGCCCATGAGATGCGTGCATCCACTGTACGTGCCATGCGAATCATGTACGAACGGAATCCAAGCTTAGGCCAGAAATACGACGCCAAATGATTCGCCGTCAGCCAATCGGTCATGACATATTTATAACCCGCATTTTTCATTTGTGTGAAACTGTGATTCGCAATCGATTTGCCGATTCCTTGTCCACGCATCTTTATATTCGTCGTCGCCTGTACAAGCACTGCCGACTCATCCGGTGTGGTCATCGCATGACGTGCGTCTGCCGGTGTGAATAGATGAAAGGCTACAGGTACTTCATCTTGCTCTGCAACCCAGCTACGCGTACCTTCCTTGCCTTCATACGCCGCAAATACATCACGCTCTGCATCCAACGCTTCTTGTGTAATCGGTTTCCATGCTGGCGCTTTCGCCTGATGCAAACTGTTCCACGGCGCCATCTTATGCAATGTTTTTTGCTCGTCTCCTACTAGTTCCTTCATCTTAACGAGACTATTCTCTCCTGGCTGTGCGCGATAGTGTTCCAGTGACAACGCCGCAAAGCGCTGTTCGAAATGAAACGACTGCTCCAGCATTTCAAGAATTAATTCGTCATTACCAACCGGAATATCCATGAGATGTTCAAAATAGCCATTGCGAACCCATTCCGCGCCAGCTTCCGTGTACATCAAACGTGCCAATCTTGGATGCTCATCTTCATGAATGACAAACGATGGATACCCAACATATACCGTACGTCCGCGAGTAGCATCCTGACGATATTCGTATAATAAATAGCCGATGACGTCTTCGTCACGCAACGTCACGAGTCCCCCTGTATACGGTTTCTCCAATTCTTCACGCAAGCGATTCTCAGCTTGCTCGATGTCCTCAAAGCGTTCCTGCAAAAACGGAAAACGCTGTCGTTCATCTGCATGTCTCGCCGCTAATAACGTGGCCATCTTCGGTACATACTGCTCTTCAAATTGTACAAAATGAATCATCAGAATCCCCTCCTGCCTAATTTAACTAAATTATACCACAACTGTTTAGCTTGCCAATGAAATGAATGGATGGGAGGTGTTTTTGGTGATAGGTGGGTTATTGGTATAGAGCGGATGTGGAGATATATAGAGCGTTTAACCTTGATGTTTGAGCGGGGGCGGAGCTTGATTGAGCGTTCAACCTCGAACTATGAGCGGGACCGTAGCCGGATAGAGCGTTCAACCTCGAACTATGAGCGGGACCGGAGCCGGATAGAGCGTTCAACCTCGAACTAGGAGTGGGACCGTAGCTTGATAGAGCGTTCAACCTCGAACTATGAGCGGGACCGGAGCCGGATAGAGCGTTCAATCCCGAACTATGAGCGGGACCATAGCTTGATAGAGCGTTCAACCTCGAACTTTGAGCGGAGGCGGAGCTTGATAGAGCGTTCAACCTCGAACTAGGAGCGGGACCGTAGCCGGATAGAGCATTCAACCTAGAACTATGAGCGGGACCGGAGCCGGATAGAGCGTTCAACCTCGAACTAGGAGCGGGACCGTAGCTTGATTGAGCGTTCAACCCCGAACTATGAGCGGGACCGGAGCCGGATAGAGCGTTCAACCTCGAACTATGAGCGGGACCGTAGCTTGATAGAGCGTTCAACCTCGAACTTTGAGCGAGGGTGAGCATACATAGAGCACTCATCCTTAAACTCTGACCGCAAACACGTCAATATTGAGCCAAAACAAAAAACTGCAGACCCACCCATTAAAAGAGTGAATCTGCAGCTTATAAAATCAACCACTCAAGCAGGCATTGGAGTATCTGTAGGTTTTGCATAGTCTCCGTTACCGTATTCCGTGTCAATTGCGTCACGGATTTCTTTCATGGACTTGCCGTCTTGCTTCATTTGTACGGATTTCACTGCGATCTCCAGGCAAACTAGGCAACGCGTGCCATGGTCGTCCCAGACAACGGAGCCGTCTTCGCGTATTTCATCCAAGAAACAATTCATATTGCTCTTGTGCCCGGCACTATCTCCGCAGCCACAATAGCAAGGCATGTATTCCAAAACGTCCGTTGCGTTGCCCGCCACTTGATAGACCATGCGCATATCTTCTGGCTTATCCTCTAAGAATGAAGGCAGGATATCCGCTGATGCGGTCACTTCCTGCAAGTCGCCGTTTGGCAAATGTTCTGCGTGGTCATGTCCTACTTCTACCCGCGCATCTGTCGGATCAACTTCAGCAGGCTTTTCTGTAGCGCCGTTTCCGCATGCCGCAAGCGCTAAAGTCAGCGCCGTCAGTCCTGCAAGTACCTTCTTTTTCATGTATATTCCTGACTCCTTTGTATAGAGGTTATGCCTTTAGTATACAAGGTTTGCGGGAAAAACAAGCGTACAAATTCATGACAATTATGAGTTGCCCGTCATCTTGCTTGGGTCTACATATTCGTCAAATTGCGCTTCTGTCAATAAACCAGTAGAAAGTGCTGCTTCTTTCAGCGTTGTACCTTCTGTATGAGCTTTCTTCGCAATCTTCGCCGCATTTTCATAGCCGATATGTGGATTCAATGCTGTAACGAGCATCAAAGAGTTCTTCACTTTATTGTCGATTTCTTCACGGTTCGGTTCAATTCCTACCGCACAGTTATCGTTAAAGCTAATCATACCGTCAGCAAGTAATTTCGCTGATTGTAGGAAGTTGTAGATAATAACTGGTTTGAAGACGTTCAATTCGAAGTTCCCCTGGCTCGCAGAAAAACCGATTGTCGCGTCGTTACCCATTACTTGTGCCACAACCATCGTCAATGCTTCACTTTGCGTCGGGTTTACTTTACCTGGCATGATCGAGCTGCCCGGTTCGTTTTCCGGAATCGTAATTTCACCGATACCTGAACGTGGACCACTTGCCAACCAACGTACGTCATTCGCTACTTTCATCAAGTCCGCAGCCAATGCTTTCAGTGCGCCGTGTGTATAGACGACTTCATCATAGCTCGTCAATGCGTGGAATTTATTTTGTGCAGATGTAAACTCAATGCCTACAGATTTTGAAATCTCTTCTGCAACTTTATCGCCGAATCCAGCCGGTGCGTTAAGTCCTGTACCAACTGCTGTACCGCCGATTGCGAGTTCTTTCATTGTCTGGACACTTGTTTCTAGCATGCTGTGCGTTTTCTCTAGCATTCTGTGCCATCCGCTGATTTCTTGTCCTAACGTCAATGGCGTCGCGTCTTGCAAGTGCGTACGTCCAATTTTGATGATATCCGCGAAGTCTTTGGATTTCTTTTGAAGTGTTGCTGCTAGTTTATCAATTGCCGGCAATACTTCACGCTCTACCGCAATTACACCTGCTACGTGTAGCGCTGTTGGGAATGTATCGTTGGAGCTTTGTGATTTGTTGACATCGTCGTTCGGGTGTAGGCGTTCTTCCTCGCCCCATTCCTCAAGCAACTGGTTACCTCGGTTAGCGAGTACTTCGTTCATGTTCATGTTCGACTGCGTACCGCTTCCTGTTTGCCAAACGACTAACGGGAAGTGCTCGTCCCATTTGCCTTGGATAACCTCTTCTGCTGCTGCTTTAATAGCTTTCATTTTGACTTCGGATAGATTTCCGAATGAATGACTTGCGATCGCTGCTGATTTTTTCAAATGGGCAAAGGCTTGGATTACACCAAGCGGAATGCGTTCCCCGCCGATTTTAAAGTTGTGCTTACTGCGCTGTGTCTGCGCTCCCCATAACTTATCTGCTGGTACTTGTATTTCTCCGAACGTGTCATGCTCAATACGATATTCCATCTTTACATCCACCTCTCAAAGTAATAATCAGACTCTCTATCTCTATCATGCCCTATTTTCGCGCAAATTTGAATTAAAAAGGATTGGGAGTGGGAGTTATCTAGTGTGTACGATTGGATGGAAGCTCCGGCTGGCGGACGCTTTTCTAGAGGGCTCACCGCGAGTCCTCTAGAAAATCCCCCTCCGAAGCGCCAACCCCAACAGTCTCTCTACTTAAATCTCTTGCAGACGATACGCCTTCCGAACCACTGTAAAGTAGATCACTAACGCCGCGGTACTGCATGTCAATACGATAATACTAAGCGGCCAAGCCGAGCTGTCTCCTGCGAGTCCTACTAGCGGCGAAACGATTGCACCGCCGATGAAAGGCAATAGCCCGAGAAACGCCGATGCGCTTCCTGCTGACTTACCTTGACTCTGCATCGCTAGCGAAAACGCTGCCGGCGACACTAAACCAACGCTCGATACCATAAAGAATAATGCCGTCGCAATTACGGCAAGTGGCCATTCATTCCAAACCGTCAATAGAAGTAAAATGCTAGCCGTGAATGAAAGTAACACACCCGCGCGCAGGAACTTCAACTCATGAATTTTGCCAGAAAGTCGACCCGTCACTTGCGCTGCCGTAATAATCCCGACACCGTTCATCGCAAAGAACAAGGAAAACTGTTGCGCTGTGACATTATAAATATTCTGCAAAACAAACGGAGATCCTGCAATGTATGCGAACATACCCGACATGATCAAGCCTTGCGTCAACGCGATGCCTAAAAACCACTTATCCTTTAGTAGGCCACTAAACGTCTTGACGACTGCCAGCATTCCACTCTCCGCACGCGCTTCAACCGGCAATGTATCCGGCAAGAAAAATGCTGTGGATAAAAACATTAACAAACCGATCACTCCAAGTAAGAGAAATACCGTATGCCACGAAGAGTAATTCAGCACGACTCCGCCAATTATCGGTGAAAGTATCGGTGCTGATCCACTGACGATCGACAGCATTGCCATGAATTTAGTTAATTCATTTCCTACATATAAGTCACGTGCGCAAGCTCTCGCGATGACAATGCCCGCAGCGCCTGTCATACCTTGGACGAAACGTAATGCAACGAAAATCCAGATATTCGGACTAAACGCACATAGAACAGAAGCGATTGCATACACGCTGAGCGTAATGACGAGCGGCTTCCGTCTGCCATAAATATCACTTAACGGTCCGAATATGAGCTGCCCTGCACCTAAGCCGATCAAACAGGCTGTCAAACTTAATTGAACTAGTGACGTTGAAGCATTTAAATCCTCCGCCACAATCGGCAATCCTGGCAAATACATATCCATCGATAGCGGACCGAATGCGGACAGTGAGCCGAGCAATACTACGAGCCAAACAGTTGGCATAGCAATCTTTTTTTGTAATGAAGTATTCATATGTACATAACCCTTTTCTTTTATAGAATTCATTTAGTATAACAAAAGCACTTGCATTTGGTTACTTTTATACTATATGGACAATACAGCTCCACCTACCGCACCGACTAGCACGACGATCCATGGAGGCATCTTCCAAAAGGTTAGCATACTGAATAAAATGGCCGCCAATGCGAAGTCCTCTGCACGCAAAATTGAGCTTGTCCAAATTGGATTATATAATGCCGAGAGTAAAATTCCAATTACTGCGGCGTTGACACCCATGACCGCTCCTTTGATTTTCGGATGATTGCGCAAAATGTCCCAAAAAGGCAGTGCTCCGATGATCAATAGAAAGGCAGGCAAGAAAATCGCAACGGTCGCGAATAATCCACCTTGCCAACCGTTCATCACGGCACCGAGATAGGCAGCAAACGTAAACAATGGTCCCGGAACGGCTTGTGTCGCGCCGTAACCCGCTAGGAATGACTCGTTTCCGATCCATCCCGCTGGCACTAATTCCTGTTCCAATAAAGGCAAGACGACGTGTCCTCCTCCGAATACGAGCGCGCCCGATCGATAAAAGCTATCGAATAACGCGATCCAGTAAGATCCCGTCAGTTCTCGAAGCAATGGCAATATACCAAGCAAAGTAAAGAACAGTGTTAAACAAATGATTCCTGTTTTCTTTGATATGAGGAATTTGGATGAACTAGCATCTGACGAATCGTGAACTTTGAACAGCCATAACCCTACTAACCCCGCTACTATAATCACACCGACTTGTGTGAAAGCCGCTTGCCATAAAAGAGTAACAACGAGCGCTAGTAATGCGATGGCCTTACGCTTAACATCCGGTGTTAAATTCTTCGCCATTCCGAGGACCGCATGGGCAACAATCGCTACAGCCACGATCTTCAATCCATGCAACCAGCCGGCCTCACTAACATCTGAACCTGCGAGAAGCGTAGCAAACAAGATTAATGCCACTACAGACGGCATCGTGAAACCTAGAAAGGAAACTAGCCCCCCTACTACTCCTGCACGTGCCACACCCATTCCAATCCCTACCTGACTGCTTGCCGGGCCTGGAAGGAATTGCGCTAACGCTACTAAATCCGCATACCCTTTTTCATCCATCCACTTCCGTTTCCGGACATACTCTTCATGGAAATAACCTAAATGCGCGGTTGGCCCACCGAATGAAGTCAGTCCTAGTTTAAGAGAGACGATAAATAGTTCTACTAGCCTTTTTACGGAAGTAGCTGTGTGATTCTTCATTTCGATCCCCTTTCCACTTACACAATGCTTTATTGCCGATCATCTCATGCATCCATGTATTTTCAACAGATTATGGAGAACTTTACGATAACTTAACAATCGCCGGACAAATTACGGACTAAAAAAAGCCTCGCAACTATCGCTCAAATTCTACATCGTTCGCTATCTTTTTTCGCACGGTTTTTGTATGATGTAATAACTATCGATGTCAACAATAGATGGAGGAATTTAGATGCTAGGTCCACGTAAACCCGATCCGTTTTTCACAGCGTTATTGGACATCGCCAAGCATGTGCAGGAATCTATGCACTATGCGAACGATTTCAAAGTCGATTCTGTCTCTGATTTGAAAGATGTCAGCATTCGAATGAAAGAATATGAAACAGCTGGTGATACGTTAATTCATGAATTAATCACGAAATTGAATACATCGTTCATGACACCAATTGAACGGGAAGATATTTTGAATATCGCGATTGCAATGGATGATATCCTCGACGGTATGGAGCATTTTCTTGCTAATCTTGAGATGTTTTCTCTCATTGAAATCGATGAATACATGCAGAAGTTCATGATCAACATTATGAAAAGTTCAGATGAGATCGTTTTGGCGATGGAATTGCTGACGAAGAAAAAGTTAGTCGAAATGCGTACGCATGCCGTGCAAATCAAAGAGTACGAACGAATTTGCGACGAAGTGTTGCGGACTTCCATTAAGCAAATGTTCATTCGTGAAAAAGATCCCATTCGCATCATTCAATTGAAAGATCTATATGAACTACTTGAAGATACCGCAGATTTCTGTCAAGACGTAGCAAATAATATCGAAACAATCATTATGCGCAACGCGTAAGGAGTCCTAAGCGATGGATACGATTCTCATACTCACCATTCTCGTCGTGGTATTTGCCTTGGCATTCGACTTCATCAATGGTTTCCACGATACAGCCAACGCGATTGCTACTTCGGTATCGACTCGCGCATTGAAGCCACGGACTGCGATTATGCTTGCCGCCACGATGAACTTCGTTGGTGCGCTGACATTCACAGGCGTAGCAAAAACCATTACGAAAGATATTGTCGATCCGTTCTTATTAGAAAATGGTTCTCTCGTTATTTTGGCAGCACTCGTTTCCGCGATTATCTGGAACTTGGTCACGTGGTATTTTGGAATTCCTTCTAGCTCGTCGCATGCACTGATCGGCTCTATTGCCGGCTCAGCGATTGCGGCAGCCGGATTCGGCATTTTAAATTACAGTGGCTTCATTAAAATCATTCAGGCGCTGTTGCTATCTCCTATCATTGCACTCGTCGGCGGATTTCTTGTCATGACCCTATTACGTACGGTATTAAAAAATCGTAATTTATTTAAAGCCAACCGTCGGATTCGTTACATGCAAATCGGTACGGCAGCAATTCAATCGTTCACGCACGGTACGAATGATGCGCAAAAGGCGATGGGAATTATTACGATGGCGTTGATCGCAGCAGAATTGCAGACAACCGATGATATCCAATTATGGGTACGGATTGCGGCGGCGACGGCGATGGGAATCGGGACGTCAATCGGCGGATATAAGATAATCAAGACCGTTGGCGGCAAGATTATGAAAATCCGACCGATTCACGGGATTGCGTCTGATTTGAACTCCGCAGTCATTATTTTCAGCGCTACCCTCCTTCATTTACCTGTCAGCACGACGCACGTTATCTCTTCTTCTATTATGGGAGTCGGTTCAGCGCAACGCTTAAAAGGGGTGAAATGGGGAGTTGCACAGAAGATCGTTTTGACGTGGATTATCACGATGCCGATCTCTGCTTTAATGGCTGCAGTCGTCTATAAAATATTCACACTTTTCCTATAACTGCCTAAGAATCCAAGCGACCATTCTCTTCAACTAATCATTCTACTTGCTTTATCTGCCTTTTCTTGTTATGATAAAGAAGAATTATTTTTGTTCGACGTTGGTCTACGATTTATCTCGACCGTTTTTTAGAAATTGAGCAAGGATAGTAATACAATGTGTACACGAGTGTGCACGAGGAGGAAACAAACATGGAACAAGGTAAAGTAAAATGGTTTAACGCAGAAAAAGGTTATGGCTTCATCGAACGTGAAGATGGCGACGACGTATTCGTACACTTCTCAGCTATTCAAGGTGACGGATTCAAAACTCTTGAAGAAGGTCAAGACGTGTCTTTCGAGATCGAACAAGGACAACGCGGACTTCAAGCTACTAACGTAACTAAAAACTAATTTAACTATACAAACCACTTCCTTTTAGGAAGTGGTTTTTTTGTGCATTTCTTTCCATATTTGCGTAACACTTCTCTATATTTCCTTGTTATGATAAGCATAGATATGAGATGAATGAATTTTATGCATTGAGTGAGGAGGAATGACGTTGCAACGCTTCGGGAAGTTTGTAACCCAATCATATAAATGGATTTTCACGTTTTGGATTTTACTATTTGGGGTGATGACGTATTTCGCCATCCAATTGCCCGGCCTACTTGCTGGAGACGGCTTCCGTGTAGACGGTGAGCACGAACAAGTGATGAAGATTATCTCGGAAGACTTCGGCTTACCTGCAGAGTCTTTGTTTTTAGTTTTTGACGGAAAAACTGACGCAGAAATCGATACGTCACTTGATCAGCTGGAGAAGCTCGGTGTCATGTCGGATATCGTATCCCCTCTAGCTGAAAAAGCGCAGTATACGAAAGACTTATCCTATGCCTTGTTGCAATTTGATACGGCGCCTGATGATATGCCGCAAGTCGTGGAAGATATCCGCGGTGAAATCGATGGTCAACCAGGCGTGACGCTCACTGGCGGAGGAGCATTTGAACACGACGTCAACCAGGCTAGTCAACGCGATTTGATGACAGCTGAAGCAATTGGTTTGCCGATTGCGATTATTGTGTTGCTGTTTGCGTTTGGTACCATCGTGGCTTCATTCGTTCCATTGATCGTCGGCATCGGCACGGTCGTCTCTACTCTCGGCATTTTAGCATTGCTCGGCAATACGGTGGACCTTTCCATTTTCGTACTGAATATCGTACCGATGCTCGGTCTCGCCCTCTCGATCGACTTCGCGTTATTATTCATTAGTCGCTATCGGGAAGAGCTGACTAAACGCAGCGTGACAGAGTCTATCATCATGACGATTCGCACTGCTGGTCGTTCGATTATTTTCTCTGCTGTTTGTGTGTTCATTGGACTTGGTGCAATGCTTCTTATCCAAGTAGATATTTTCATGAATATCGCACTCGGAGGGATGATTGTCGTCGGGATGGCGGTCGTTTCTTCCCTTACTCTTCTGCCTTCCGTTCTGCTGATGCTCGGTGATCGCATCCATAAAGGACGTTTGCTAAAAGAGCGTGGCGAAGATGCGAACGGTTGGAGAAAGTTTGCGCATTATGTAATTAAGCGCCCCGTTACGATTGCGATCGTAGCATTTGTGTTACTTGCCATTGCTGTAATTCCAGTAAAAAATATGGAATTAACGATCCCGCAGATTGATTCACTACCGGAAACCTTTGATACTCGTGTAGCTTTTGAACAGATGCAAGATACATTTGGTTTAGGCGACGAGAGCACTGTTTTCTTGATCGCAGAGCGTGACGGTAGTTGGAAGACGACGGAAGGTCTTCACGACATGTTAACGTTACAAGATCAGTTGACGGACGATGCTTTGGTCAAAGATATTTCGACGGCCTTTACGATCAGCAGAATTGATAATGTTGCGCAATGGGAGCAAACGCTTCGTATTCCGCAAATGTACGACCAGCTCAATCCGGTATTGAAGAAATTCACAGACAGCGGTAACCGCTTGTTCATTCCCGTGACATTACAGGCTGCCGGCAGTTCGAATGAAGCACAAGACTGGATCCGCGATTGGTCAGAGAAAGATACCGGTTTTAACATTTTGCTTGGCGGTGAACCGCGGTTTAACCAGGAAATCTTCGATGAAATAGCGGATCACATCGTATACGTATTGCTCATTATCATCGTCTCTACCTTCTTCATCTTGATGTTCGCATTCCGTTCATTGATCATTCCGGTGAAGGCGATTCTGATGAATATTCTCGGATTATCCGCAACATTCGGCATTCTCGTCTATATATTCCAGTATGGCCACTTCGGATTAAATCCGGGGACCGTAGCGCTCATCATTCCAGTCATCGTCTTCAGTCTCGTGTTTGGCTTGAGCATGGACTATGAAGTATTCTTAATCTCGCGCATGCAAGAAGAGTTCGCGCAGTCGTTCGATAATGATAAATCTACAGTCGAAGGACTGGCCACGACGAGTAAAGTCATCACGTCTGCCGCGCTGATTATGATCGTTCTAACAGGCGCCTTTGCGTTTACAGACGTCATGCCCGTGAAGCAAATCGGCGTCGGGATTGCAGTTGCAGTGGCGATCGATGCGACGATTATCAGACTGTTGCTAGTTCCGAGCTTAATGAAACTGTTTGGCAAATGGAACTGGTGGTTGCCGTTTGGTAAAGGCTTGTATCGTTCGAATAGCCAGAAATATAGTGTAAAAAAATAAAAAGTGCCTGTTGAGAATTGTATATTCTCAACAGGCTCTTCTTCTTTTATTGCCAACCAAATGTGCCGATTTCGGTATACGACTGGTTGTCCAATGATTGATGATTTTTTTGTGTAGGATTATTTTTGAAGGTAGTCTGAACCATTAATACGACGCCCACTACCGCCACAATCAACACGACAATCAGCCAAATCGCAACTGTTTTACCCTTCATTCGATATCACTCCTGTAGCTGTTATTTCGTTTTGACGGAAAAGCCTTCTTCTTTCAAATAACTTGCCGCCTCACCGTAATCTCCGAAGCCTTCTTCCAAGTTTACTTCATGGTAAATATTAAAGAAGCCATCTTCTTCAAGAAGTGTCAGCATCTGACCATTGGAATTCTGCCATGTTTCTGCGATCGTTTCAGGTTCCTCTACTTCTGTCGCCAATCCTTCAATTGCCGCACGAATCACTGCACGGAATTCATCCGCAGAGTATTCGCGTACATTGACTAGACCGCGGTCATCTGCCTCATAGCCTTTCACATCTGCTACGTAAACAAATGCGTTACCGTTCGGGTGCAAATGCTGCACGACTACCGTTTTATCGTATAAAGACTCTTCATAATGATAGTTCAAGCGCTTCATAGACACTTCTTTCTTCACTAACTCCGGGAACTCTTCTATAATCTGTTGTTTCTCTTCAAATGTTAACATATTTTTTCCTTCTTTCTCTTGATATTCAGTGTTCATCTTGTTCGCCATTCTGTAATCAGGACAAGCAATATAACGACTGCAATTGCGACTATATAAAACCAGGAAGGTACACTGCTCACACCACCGAACATGCCATCCACTCCTTCCAAACTTCCATTCTTTTTTTAGTATACCCTTTTTCCTGCTACTCTGGAGGATAATTTTCAACATTTCATAGTTACCACTGTATTGCTGAGGGGGAAACAGAGTATAATGTGATGGAGGAGTGGGTTTCTTATGATAAAACGCCTGTTTCAGTTACTCTTTCTCGCCGTACTACTCTACGCTTTCAAGCCCTTATGGGAAGGCCCGGTATCAGAACACGTGGATTTATCGTTTCTCGATCCGCTTGATGCCAAAGTAGAAACTGTGCTGAACGAGGAAGTAGTTGGATCTGCGCTTGACTATACAAAAGCATCGATTGTCGATTTAATTACATTCATTTCCGAAAAAGCAAACGGAAGCAGTCCCCCAGAGGAAGTTGCCCAACCTGTGCTCGATGCGCCGGCAACAGGTATTATTTCTATTCACAATATCGAAATCGGTACAACCGAAGCACAAGTGAAGGAAAAGCTCGGAGACCCTACGCGGAAATCCGTTAATGAATACGGCACAGAATGGCTGACGTTCCATGATAACTATCAGAACTTTGTCATGCTGTCATACGATATTAAACGTCGCGTCAATGCGATTTATACAAATGATCGCCTGATTGCTTCATCTATCGGTATCGAATACGGCGTGCCAAAAGCAGAAGTACGTCAAGGACTCGGCGAACCAATCTCTGAAATCCGTAAAGGGACAAACATTTATAAGTTGCAAAACGATGAGGGCATGGACATCTTTCATTCAGATGGACTCTATATGTATGTTTTTTATGATCTGCATAATGAAAATACCGTAACCGCAGTACAATTAATCTCGGATTCGCTAGAGCAAAGAAAGTCCGCTCTCTACGCCCCTCAAAACGATGCGATGCGCCAAGGCTTTGAGATGCAATTATTTGATTTGACGAACGCGGCAAGAGTTCGCCACGGTCGTTCCATTTTAACATGGGATGAACTCGCATCTGAAACGGCACGTCTACATAGTACCGATATGGCAGTGCAAGATTACTTCAGCCATGAAAACTTACAAGGCGAGTCCCCTTTCGATCGCATGAAAAAACAAGGCGTCCAATTCGTCAGTGCCGGTGAAAATCTAGCATACGGTCAATCAAGCAGTATTTTTGCACACGAAGGGCTAATGAATTCAAAAGGCCACCGAGAAAACATATTAATCCGCGACTATCAGTTCCTTGGGATCGGTGTAGATTTCAACGACAAAGAACAGCCATTTTATACGGAAAACTTCTTCGCTAAGTAAGGGAATTTCCTTTCATTACGGCTAGTTATCCAGTAAAATAAAGAGAAGGGCATGGGTAGATCCCAGACCTTCACTACAGCATTAAAGGAGATTATCAATTGAAAAAATTTGCTGCATTTTTCCTCGCTGCGACGTTGATTTTGTCGCCAATCGGGAACATCATCTTCCAAGATGAAATTACTGCCGAAGCACGTGGCTATAAGTCTGGTAAGAAGAGCTTCAGTACACCTAACCGTGTACAACCGAACAAAGCAGAAAAGAAACAAGATACCAATCAAAGTAACGATAAAGCAACAGCAGGTAAGACAGCTAAGAAGCCAGGCGGTATGGGTGGCGGCTTGATGAAAGGTCTATTCGTTGGTGGACTGGCAGGTCTATTATTCGGCAGCTTGTTTGCGAATATGGGTATGCTTGGATCCATTATGGGCTTGCTCATTAACGTGTTAGCGATTGTCTTCATCATTTACATGGTTCGGAAGATTTTCGCGATCTTCAAAGAGAAAGAGCGTAAACGCAATGAGGACATGAATCAATGGAACAACAGATAATTTACGAACAGGACGTAGTAAATGCAGTATGTGTATTGATTGCAAAAGAGTCACGTGCAATGCCAGACGACGTGGAAGTCGAACTTGCTTACGATGACGACACTGGGTTTTCAGCAGATGCCGAGCTAAACGGCAAGATGCATCATTTGGATACCTCCCGTCTAGTCGAAGCGCTTCGCCTTTGGATCGAGCAGTATCTCGATCAGGATCCGATGGCAGCAGGCATTCAGCTAAAGCTGGATGATGAAGAAGGGATTATCGCGATTGTTCGATAATCAACAGGACGCCCCTTTCCGGGAGGGCGTTCTTTTTTTCGTGTTCAATAGTTTTTCAATAGTTTAATGGAGAGGCTGGCAGTGGTGTTGGGGGTGGGGAATGGTGCTTCGGAGGGGACGCTTTCCGGAGGGCGGGCGGTGAACCACACCCCTTCGCTTCGCTCGCTGGGTGTTTCACCTGTCCCACTGATCCTCCAGGAGTCGCCCCTCCTACGCACCAATCCCTTACAGTGTGGGTGGGTGATACTTTTCGTTGCGCATTAAAGTAAGTGTTGTAATACACTTTTGAACTTCAGTACTTGAATTAAAATAAGTTAAGACAAAACAATAATTCACACACTATCGACAGTAAGTGTTCTTAGTCCTTCCACTATAAAAGTAGGTTGGAAGCGGAAGTTGGGGGCGAAGTGCAAAGATGTGCTCATAACGCTGCGCTTTTACTCGCAAAAGCCGTTCTTCGTTACGGCTCTTCCCGATGGATCAGCCCGATCAGGTGAGACAACCAATAGGGAGCTCGCGACCTGGTTGGCTCACCGCGGGCCCATGGAAAAGCGTCCGCCAACTGGAGCTTCCATCCCACGTACTCACTAAGTAACTCACTCTTTCCAAGCACTTGCACTTGCACTTGCACTTGCACTTGCACTTGCACTTAAACAAGTCGAAACAACACAAAAAAAGATGCCCCAAAACTCCGGGACATCCTACTTTATTACTTCATATTCTCAGATGTAATCTCAGCACAAGCAAATGGCGTTCCTGAATCACCAGCTGGATCCGTTACGTTATCATCCGGACCTTCATGGATAACCAAAGCTGTTCCGTCTTCATCAATTAATGAATTGTCTTTTCCGGACTCAAGCGTAACTGCATCTGTCGTTACAGTAACTTTTGCGTTCCCTTCTTCATCCGCCACAAGATTCTCCAAGTCTCCTGCATGGTGTCCTTCCGGATTCTCTAACCCGTGTTTTTTATCCGTTGGGTTAAAGTGACCGCCAGCCGACTCTTTAAAGTCCGGTGCTGTACAGACGCCCGTTTCATGGAAGTGCATCCCGTGTTCACCTGGCTCAAGCCCCGTTACGTCAATGTCCATCGCTACGCCAGACGGTCCTTGCGTTAGCGTTACAGAACCGATTTCTTCTCCGTCAACATTCATAACCGGCGCCATCACTTCAGGCTCCGCTGTTCCCTCTTCTTCCACGACTGGATCACCGCTGCCGTTCACCGGTTCTTTTTCTTCATCCGCCGCGCCACCGCAGGCTGCCATCAATAATGCCGAGCCCAATACAATACTAGGTAGTTTCCACATAATTAAATTCCTCCTCGTGTAAGTTATGTACATTACTGCTCATTACCGCTTGGATAATGAACTCATAGTGTGTAGTGTACCCTATTTAACGCAATTCTAACATGTAAACGGGATTTTATGAGCGGAGCATGTGCTGGATAGAGCGGATAATCTGTGACATTGAGCGGACGCCACCATGCAATGAGCGGTTAACGACTGACTTTGAGCAGATTTAGCATTGCATAGAGCGCTTAAACACTAACTTTGAGCGGATCTAGGGTCGCATTGAGCGATTAAGGGGATGACTTTGCACGGATCCATTGGTTACCTCCTGACCTTGAGCAGCCATAGATAGAAAGCATCGCATTGAGCGCTCCCCCCCATGACATAGAGCGGAGCCAAGACTACATTGAGCATTTATAAGGACTGATAGAGCACTCGCCCAGAAACTAAGAGCGGATAAGCCACAATATAGAGCACTCAGCCAAATTAATGAGCGGCCCTCCTTCTTACCCCCTTCCCTTCATTCCACACAAAAAAAACACTCCAAGGAATTACCCTCAGAGTGCTCACTAACCATATTACATTCCACAACACTTAATCTTCAATCAGCGGATACACACCGTTCTCATCATGCGTTTCTGTTCCAACGACT
The DNA here is from genome assembly GCF_002743265.1 of Sporosarcina sp. P29. Taxonomy (NCBI): domain Bacteria; kingdom Bacillati; phylum Bacillota; class Bacilli; order Caryophanales; family Caryophanaceae; genus Sporosarcina; species Sporosarcina sp. P29. The sequence continues at coordinate 29,584 of NZ_PDYX01000019.1, forward strand.
GGCGGGTTAAAGACACAAATCAAGCGCATGTCTTCTTTTCCACCGCGCAAATAATGCTCGTCGTGTTCATTCAACGCATACATCGTACCATCTTTGATCGGATAGACTTTGCCGTCTGCGATCGTTTCAATTTCTCCATCGCCTGCTACACAGTAGACAGCTTCTAGGTGGTTTTGGTAATGGATATGTGTCTCAGTTCCAGCATAAATAATCGTTTCGTGGAACGAGAAGCCCATATTATCTTTCTTTAGCAAGAAACGTCGGCTTGCCCACGTTTCTGCTTTTGTTTCATTTTCGCTACCAATGATTTCATCTACTGTACGTACTATCACTGAACATTCTCTCCCTTAGTTTTTAACAATTTCTTCAATCGCTTCTTCTAGAATATCAAAGCCTTGATCGATACCTTCTTCATCCATAATCAATGAACCGAGGAATTTGACGACTTCGCCTTCAGGTCCAGACGTTTCAATGATCAAGCCTTTTTCAAATGCTTTTGCACAGATTTTATCCGCATAGTCTTCCTTGCCTTCACCACAGACGATTCCTTGCATGAAGCCGCGGCCACGTGTTGTAGCTTTCAACTGTGGATAGTCTTCGACGATGGTTTCCATACGCTTCGTGATGAGCTTAGATTTTTCTTGTACCGATTTAGCGAATTCATCTGTTTCCCAGTACGATAAAGCTTCTGTCGCTGTCAAAATCGCCATATTGTTGCCGCGGAATGTTCCGTTATGCTCAGCTGGACCGAATGTATCATATTCTGGTTTGATCAGCGTGAGTGCTAATGGTAATCCGTAGCCACCAATGGATTTGGATAGACAAACGATGTCCGGTTTAATGCCGGCTGGTTCAAAACTGAAGAAAGTTCCAGTACGTCCACAACCTGCTTGCACATCATCGACAATTAATAAGATATCGTAATTTCTGCATAGACGTTCCACTTCCCGCAACCACTTAAAGCTTGCCGGATTGATGCCGCCTTCCCCTTGTACCGTTTCGAGAATCATAGCTGCTGGCAAATCCAAGCCACTGCTTGCATTTGCTAAATACTTTTTCAGGAAGTTCAATGATTGTCCTTCTTCTAAAAACGTATCAAACGGCATAGAGGTCGTATTGGTAAGCGGTACTCCTGCTCCACCACGGTTGTATGAGTTGCCTGTTACAGACAACGCACCAAGCGTCATGCCATGGAAACCATTCGTAAAGCTCACAATATTTTGACGTCCCGTAACTTTGCGGGCGATTTTCAGCGCACTTTCGACTGTATTCGTCCCAGTAGGACCAGGAAACATTACTTTATAGTTCATGTTTCGCGGCTGCAAGATCACTTCGTTAAATCGTTCAAGAAATTCTTTTCGGACCGTTGTCCCCATATCCAAACTATGTGAAATTCCATCGTCTTGAATATATTCAATCAGCTTTTCTTTCATTCTATCGTTATTGTGGCCGTAGTTTAAAGCACCTGCGCCGGCGAAGAAATCGATATATTCTTTACCTTCCGTATCCCACATCTTATAGCCTTTTGCTTTGTTGAATACTGTTGGGAAACTTCTGCTGTAACTTCTCACTTGCGACTCGCGATTCTCGAATACTTCCATTACTTTCTGACTTTTTGTCAGTACCATGTGTAATTAATTCCTCCGTTAGATTCTGTATTTTCCAGTGTCATGTTGCGGCAATCGGCTTGTTTCTCAGAATGGTCCAATGCGGAACAGTTCTTCTGATTCATGCCCGCCACCAGGGAATTGATCTTTCGTATAGCCATCCGTTATCGTGCATTCCGTCTCCAAATCGCGTGCTAAGCCTGTAAATAACTTAGTAGACGCCTCATTAGATGGTGTGACGGTCGCTTCTAGATAGCGAATATTCCGACATGCATTACTTTGCAAAATCGTATGCAACATACGGGAAGCTATACGCTTACCACGTACCGATTCATCGACTGCGACTTGCCAGATAAACAATGTATCTTGCGCTTTCGGTTGAATAAAGCCTGAAATGAAGCCTACAAGCTTTCCGTGATCTTCTACGATAATACTCGTGTCACTGAATTGGTCTGCCCACAGCAAATAGCTATAGGAAGAGTTTAAATCCAGTACGTTCGTATCTTTAATGAGCTGCCAGATGAACTTTCCATCGTCTACAGTCGGAATACGAAATGAATACGGATCGTTCGGATCTAGCCCTGCAATCGAAACTTTGTGTTTTGTGTCCAAACAGTTTCTCCTCCAAGTTCTCTTACATGTAGTTGTACAAGTATTCATCATCTGTGAATTTCTAAGATGTGCGCTTCGTTACCCGAGAACACGATCTACTTATAATACGTTCGTCGAATAGTCATCAATGTGAGGTTTTTACGGACCGAGCACATACACTCGGCAGATTCTAGTTATGAATCAAGCGGATATAGCAAGGGTACTTACGTAGAAAAGCCAAAATGGAGATTCGTGCTGGCTACTATGGGTGCTATCTTTCTGCCTTGCGGTATGAAGAGCAAAAAAGAGCGCCTTTACAAAAGCGGGGAGCTTTTGTTCATGGAAACAGCAGATAGATTAAAGATTCGCTGATATGAAAGACACTTTCATTATCTAAAATTTACTACCATACGCATTCATCCAACCAACGTTCCCACACTGGCGAAGAAGCAAACTAGGTGTCGCCTGTGACACTGGTTGCTATTATAGGAAACTCTGAAAACGTTGTCAACAGTAAATATATCATTTTATTTATTTGATTAAAAAGTAAAGCGCGACTAAGGCAGTCAGCGTATAGCCTGAGAGAGAATATAAAAAACCGGAAACATTTTTCGTTTCCGGTTGAATTTTATGAAAATAATATCTTTTCTAATTCCATTGGTGCAATATATGTATCGCCTTGATAGACGCGCATATTGCCTCCTGAAATTTCATCGATTAACATGATATTTCGCTCAGGATCGCGACCAAACTCTAATTTAATATCATATAGCTCTAAACCTTTTTCTGCCATCTCTGATCGGACTACTTCAGAAATTTGCTGAGTTAATTCTTTAAGAGTTGCGTATTCTTCATGCGTCAAAATGTGAAGTTGTGCCAAAGCATCTTCTGAAATAGGTGGATCTTGACGTTCATCGTCTTTCAATGTCACTTCCACGAAAGCATCGAGTACTTGTCCTTCTTCAGCATACGCACCGAATCTGCGCAAGAAACTTCCGACCGCACGGTATCGACAAATCACTTCTAATCCTTTACCAAAGACCGTAGCAGGCTTCACCGTCATCGTTACTTCATCTAGATCAGCATCGATGTAATGTGTCGGTATGTTTTGCTCCGCCAATTTCTCAAAAAAGTATTGTGTCATGCGAAGTCCGGACTTTCCGGCGCCATCAATTGTCAGGCCTACTGTGTTGGCACCTGGATCGAATACACCATCTTCCCCTGTTACATCATCCTTGAATTTCAATAGCACGTGGCCATCTTCCAAGCGGTAGACGTCTTTCGTTTTACCAGAATAGGTTAATTTCATCCGTACGATTCTCCTCTATTCATAAATGTGTACTACTTATTCAGTATAAAGCACTTTGGTCAGAAGAAAAAGTCTTGTTTGACGAATCTTGACAGGCGTCAAGGCAGTGTACACAAAAATTTCTTATACTTAAGATAATAAATACAAACGAAAAGGATGAGGAAAATGAAAAAAGCCGTATTTTTAATGGAGCCATTCAGCTGCCCATCATGTGTTAAGAAAATTGAAGGTGCCCTATCCCGAGCGAAAGGTGTACAACAAGTAAAAGTATTATTCCACTCCAGTAAAGTTCGGGTCGAGTTTGATGAATCTGTCGTAGAAGCCAATGAATTGCAGGAATTAATTGTCAAACTCGGCTATCCAGTTCTCAATCAAAAAGTCTCATAAAGAGGAGGTATTCAAATGAATGCAAAACAAACTGTGCGCATCACTTCCCTATCCGCGATGTTGCTTGGTATAGCGATCATCTTGCACTTCGCGGGCTTTCATGACGCGCGTCAGATTACATTAATCGCTGCCACTATCATTGCGGGTACTCCGATTGCTATAAAAGCGTGGAAAGCTATTCGAATGAAAGCTTTCAGTATTGAGCTTCTTGTCACCATCGCTGTAATCGGTGCACTGTTTATCGGCGAGTATGTAGAATCCGCGGCAGTGACTTTCCTATTTTTATTTGGAGCATTACTTGAAATTCGTACAATGGAGAAAACACGCTCTTCCCTCAAAGCACTTGTTGATCTGGCCCCGCTAGAAGCGAGTGTCCTTCGGGATGGTAAACTTGTCACGATTGCTGTTGATGACGTAGAAATCGGTGACCGGGTAATCGTTCGCTCAGGTGAACAAGTTCCGGTAGACGGTCCGATTGTTTCAGGAAATGCTTCTCTAAATGAAGCAGCCATCACAGGAGAATCGGTACCCGCATCCAAATCACTAGATGATCAAGTATTTAGCGGGACGTTAGTAGACAATGGCTATATTGAAATAATTGCAGAACGTGTAGGTGACGATACAGCATTCGCTCGTATTATCGAGCTAGTCGAAGAAGCACAAGAAGCCAAGTCGAAAACTCAAAAATTCTTAGAGCGATTTGCTAACATTTATACACCTTCCATCGTCATCCTATCGATTATCGTCTATATATTCACACGCAATATCGAAATGACATTAACATTCCTTGTCATCGCTTGTCCTGGTGCCCTCGTCATTTCAGCCCCCGTCTCGATCGTAGCCGGAATTGGTAACGGAGCCCGTCACGGCGTGCTCATTAAAGGTGGCGACGTGATGGAGCAATTGGCGAAAATCGACACTGTCGTCTTTGATAAAACAGGTACTTTAACTAAAGGACGTCCAGAAGTTACTGACATCCATAGCTTTGGCATCGACAAAGAAGAGCTACTACGCTTAACTGCAGAAGCTGAACTGATGTCTGAACACCATCTCGGTCAAACGATCGTTCGCGAAGCAAAAAAACGCTTGATTCATTTAAAACACCAAGCACAAGACGCACAAGTTATGAAAGGTAACGGACTTCTTGCTGAAGTAGATGGCCAACAACTGGCAGCTGGTAACCGAAAGCTGATGATCTCACAAGGTATAGCTATCTCTCCAACTATAGAAGAGTATGCATCCAAGCGAGAAAAAGCAGGTAACACAGCCGTGTTCATCAGTATTGGAGGAGAAATCGCAGGTATTATTTCCATAGCGGATCAAATCCGTCCAGAAGCCGCGGCTGCCCTAGCTAAACTACGAAGAAATGGTATCAAACAAATGATTATGCTAACCGGCGACAATGTACACACCGCCCGACTCGTTGGCGAACAACTTGGTCTCGATAGCGTCTATGCGGAGCTGCTACCTGAAGACAAAGTAGCCGCTGTCCAAAAGTTGAAAGCGCAAGGACATCGAGTAGCGATGGCAGGTGACGGAATCAATGATGCGCCGGCAATCGCCACTGCAGATATCGGACTGGCAATGGGTAAAGGCGGAACAGATATTTCCATGGAAACAGCGGATATCGTCTTGATGGCGGATCGACTGGATCAATTCGCCCACGCCTATGCATTATCGAAAGCGACTGTGAACAATATGAAGCAAAACACTTTCTTCGCAGTCGGCACAGTAGTTTTATTGCTAATCGGTGTACTGCTAGGCAAAGTCTTCCTAGCATCCGGCATGCTTATCCACGAAGCAAGTGTGCTTCTTGTCATATTGAACGCCATTCGATTAATACGCTATACTAGTGACAAAGTGTCCAATCGAAATGTAAGCGAGGTGAAGGTGAATGAGTCAGCAGCCCCACAATAACACGACCGATCATCGAATGTGTGTATCGCTTGTTCCACTGTTCAATCACTTGGAAAAAGATCAGATGAAGCACATTGTAGAACTTGCACGAAGCACCCCCTACCCACGTGGACAAATTATTTACAATGAAGGCGACCGCTCCGAAGGCTTGTATATTTTGCATAAAGGACGAATCAAAATATATCGCCTGTCAGAAAACGGCAAAGAGCAGATCGTACGAATTTTAGAGCCGGGAGATTTCACAGGCGAGCTATCGTTATTTGATGCTAAACCTCATGACGCCTATGCAGAAACACTCGAACCCGTAGAACTATGTGTTATTCAACGGGACCAAATGCAGCAACTTCTACAAGAACATCCCGCGATTTCATTGAAGATGTTAGAGGAGTTCTCTTCCCGCCTCGCCCGAACGGAACAACGAGCGGCGCGAATCGGTATGGAATCAGCAGAAACGCGTATCGCACTTTACCTAGTTGACTTATCAGAAGAACAAAGACAATTGATAGTCGAGTTACCAATGAGTCGCAAAGACCTTGCCTCTCACTTAGGGACGACACCCGAGACAATCAGTCGAAAGTTAAGCGCCTTCGAAGAGTCTGGCTGGATTCGCCAGTCCAGTATGAAAGCAGTAGAAATTCTAGATTTGGATGCTTTATTGCTTTTATAAAAGAAACGCTTTTCATTCTATCGTACACGTGATAGGCTAGTTCTGAAAACCAAATATTTTGACCATTAGGGGAATCCTTTACAAGGACTGAGAAAAGAGTGTGGCTCTGAAACCCTTATTACCTGAACAGGTTAGCACCTGCGGAGGGAAGTGGCGAGTCGTTCCGTATGTATTTCTGTCGACATTTCTACCACTTTCCGATTCGGGAAGTGGTTTTTTCTATTGGAGGGGAATGAATGAAATTATTGGGCGTGACCGACGACCGTCTTTCGGTGGATGAACTGACACTACATTTGTTGCGCACAGCACCGTTTCTTGATGCCATCATTTTGCGAGAAAAGTCCAAGTCAGATGAACAGCTAGTAGATCTAGTTACCCGTCTTGCAAGTACTGAATTCCCACTCGACAAGCTTATTCTTCATGCCAGACCTCACTTGGCTAGAAGACTGAAGCTCAAAAAAGTGCAACTGACTGGCTATGGAATGTCGTTACAGGATGCACATCGAGAATTCCCCGAGCTCTCTTTTGGTTGCTCGATTCATTCATTGGAAGAAGCAAAGGTAGCTATGGATGAGGGAGCAAACTGGCTATTGTACGGTCATGTTTTCGAAACGTCATCGAAACCTGGGCTGCCAGCGCGTGGAACGGAAGAGTTGTTTTCTATTGCACAGTGTAGTTCGATTCCTGTGTATGCAATTGGTGGAATTCAGCCGCATCACTTACCTAATTTACAGCAAAATCACGTGACAGGCGTGGCCGTATTATCCCCTATGCGTTCACTGAAAACTTTGCAGAGTTATAGAAAAGGAGAGGTATCTCATGGAGAAAATGATTGATCTGAACGGCAATTCGTACCCCGTCATTCCTGAAGTAGAGACGATCCAGCAGTTACTTGAGCACTTAGGGCTTGGCGATCGTATTTTGATCGTGGAGAAAAACAAGGAAATTTTGCAGAAAGATCACTACGACGCACCGATCATGGACCGAGACCAAATTGAAATCATACATTTTGTAGGAGGCGGATGAACATGTTAAAAATTGCAGATAAAGAATTCTCTTCACGTTTATTACTAGGCACAGGGAAATATCCTTCATTTGATATTCAAAAGCAAGCAGTGGCGGTGTCAGAAGCAGAGATTCTGACATTTGCGGTACGACGCATGGATATTTTTGAAGCTTCGCAACCCAATTTCCTCGAACAACTTGATTTAACGCGCTATACATTGCTTCCGAATACAGCAGGCGCTAGCACAGCGGAAGAAGCCGTACATATCGCACGTCTCGCCAAAGCTTCCGGACTTTGCGACATGGTGAAGGTGGAAATCATCGGCTGTAGCCGTTCGCTGCTTCCTGATCCTGTGGAAACATTACGCGCGTCTGAAATGCTGTTAGAGGAAGGTTTCATTGTATTACCCTATACTTCAGACGATGTAGTACTTGCGAGAAAACTATGTGAATTAGGTGTCCACGCTATCATGCCGGGTGCTGCGCCAATCGGCTCGGGCAGAGGCATTCTAAATCCGTTGAATTTGTCATTTATCATTGAGCAGTCCAATGTACCCGTCATTATTGACGCAGGGGTCGGCTCTCCAAAAGACGCTGCTTTCGCGATGGAACTCGGTGCAGACGGTGTATTGCTGAACACAGCCGTATCGGAAGCAGCCAATCCCGTCATGATGGCCGAGGCAATGAAGCTCGCAATTGAAGCGGGACGTCTCGGTTATAAAGCTGGACGTATGCCGGTCCGCGATTACGGCGTGGCTAGCAGTCCAACTGAAGGGCTTGTGACGACTTGAACAGTAAATATTCTCGGCAAGAGCTGTTTGCACCCATCGGACCAATCGGGCAACAGCGTATCCGCGAAGCAAAAGTTTTCGTCTTAGGAGCTGGTGCTCTTGGCTCTTCAGGAGCGGAGATGCTAGTGCGGGCAGGCGTCGGCGAACTGACCATTGTCGATCGCGATATTTTGGAATGGACTAATCTTCATAGACAGCAATTATACTCAGAACAAGATGTCATCGATCAATTGCCGAAAGCAATCGCTGCGGAAAGCCGATTGCGCGCGATCAACAGCGACGTGAAAGTTCGTGGGATTGTGGCGGATGTGACGCCTGAAAATGTCCTTGAATTATTCGAAGGCCATCATTTCATTCTCGATGGCACAGATAATATCGAAACTCGATTACTCGCAAATGACGCCGCATTACAACTCGGCATCCCCTTCTTCATGGGCGCTTGCGTCGGTAGCTATGGGCTGACATTTCCTATTGGTGTAAAAGAAGGAACGCCCTGCTTACATTGTCTGCTCGAAGCGTTGCCGCCACAGTCTTTAACATGCGATACAGTCGGCGTCATCTCGCCCATCGTCGTCACGACTGCCGCCCGTCAAACCGCGGAACTGCTGAAGTGTATCACGGGGGCGACGATGGAACCCCGCCTGGAATCCGTCGATCTCTGGACAGGCGAACGTGCCGCCATGAACGTACAAAGCATGAAAAAACCTACTTGTCCAAGTTGCTCAGACACCCCTGTCTATCCTTACTTGTCTGCCAATGAAGTAATTCGTACAGCCGTACTATGCGGACGCGACACGGTTCAACTGACATGGCCGAAGAACCGACAAGTTGAGCTGATGCCATTTGCTAATTCCATTCGCGATATTGTTTCTAATTTAAAGCAAAACCCTTATTTAGTTTCCTGTGAATATAACGACCATCGACTCGTGTTATTCCGCGATGGCCGGATGTTGGTGCATGGAACGAAGGATATTACGGCCGCGCGGAAGATCGTGGCAGGTTTGCTTGGGTGACGATTGGATCTTAGGTAGAGCGGTTGTGCGTGGTTTTATAAGCGGGTAGCGGGTCACTTTGAGCGGATGCCAACACTATTGAGCGCAGCCATGATTTTATGAATGAGCTACACGATTGAACTTGGCATTGAGCGGGTAACACGTCACTTTGAGCGGATCGCAAGCAGTATAGAGCGCCCCAGCAGTTTTATGAGCGGGTAACTCACCGCATAGAGCGGCTAGCGTGTCACTTTGAGCGGATCGCAAGCAGTATAGAGCGCCCCAGCAGTTTTATGAGCGGATAACTTACCGCGTAGAGCGGCTAGCGTGTCACTTTGAGCGGATCGCAAGCAGTATAGAGCGCCCCAGCAGTTTTATGAGCGGATAACTTACCGCGTAGAGCGGCTAGCGTGTCACTTTGAGCGGATTGCCAACACTATTGAGCGCGCCCACGATTTTATGAGCGAGCTCAATAGTAAACTCTATATCAGGTGCCCATCAAAACACCATCATAAAAAACGCTCCGGAAAGCCCTAAAACGGCCGTCCGAAGCGTTTATTTCATTAAAATTCTAGCCGTACACTTACTCAGTCACATCCGCCTCAGCCGAACTCTCTAGCCTCAATACACCATCCGTCATCTTGTACACTTTATCTACGTACTTGATCAATCGTACGTCATGCGTCACGACAATGGTTGCCGTTTGATTGGACTTCGTTTCATTTCGTAACAACTCCATTACTTCAAACGCACGATCAGAATCGAGCGAAGCAGTAGGCTCATCTGCCAAAAGTATCGCCGGCTTACTGAACAGCGCTTTGGCAATCGCCACACGTTGACGCTCGCCGCCCGATAAATCGGAAGGATAATTCTTATGCAACTTGGTAATACCTAAATCCTCGTATAACTTACGTTGCTCGTCTTTCGACATATTGTCTTTCTTCACTTTGTTTAGCAATTCGAGTTGCTCGTCAACAGTTAAGAACGGGACAAGATTGGAAGCTTGTAATATAAAACCAATTTCCTGCAAACGAATTTTAGAACGTTGCTTTTCATTTAGCTGCGATAATTCTTTGCCGTTAATGATGACTTCGCCCTCGCTTGGTGTTTGTAGACCCCCAGCCACCGTCAGGAACGTACTTTTACCTGAACCGGATGGACCGATGACTGCGACCAATTCGCCACGTTCGACTACAAAATTGGTCTCTTTCATCGCTTCAACGAGCGTATTGCCTTCACCGAACGTCTTTTTCGCGTTTCGTAATTCGAGTACCATCGTTTTACCCTCCTATCGCTTCGAGCGGATCAATTCGGATAATCGTCCAAACCGAAATGACAGCTCCGAGAATCGCCACTACTATTAAGATCAAACCATAAATAATCATGGTAGGTATATCAAACATGATAGGCACTGCGTTAGGTAAGAAACTTCCCGCAAGTAATGTCAGACCAAATGCGAGGACAACCCCGATTAGCGCAAGAATGAATGTCTGCGCGATAACTGATCTTGCCAAATAGGCACTGGAAATCCCTTGCGCTTTCATTAGGCCAAACATGCTGATTTTCTGTACTGTCAACACGTACAAGAAAATCGCAACGATTGCAGCCGAGATAACGAATAGGAAATAAATCATATATGTTAACGTCAAATTCTGCTCAGTATAACCCGGCAGATTCTCAATGAACGTTTCCGTTTCAATGATTTCCGTATTGTCTGGCAAGGATAGTGCATCCCATTCTTTGTCTTTAATGACAATTGCGTTGACAATATCTTTATTCATTGTATACGCGTCTCCAAATTTAATTTTCTGCATGTCATTTAACTTCATGTAAAGTATAGGTGATGCATTAAAACGAGCCTTTTCCGTAAAGCCGACAATCGTCAGTTCCGTATCAGATGAAGATAGCTCCAGCGTATCGCCGATCTTAAAGCCTTCATCTTTCAACACATCCGATGCTACCACACCGTTTTGAACATAAAACGTCGGGTCCCCTTCACTGACTTCCGGCTTGATAAACTCATCTCGATCAATACCGAAGAGCATAACGTTTTGCTTGGTGTCACCGTTGTTCGCAATGGCACCCATTTGACTGACAACAGCTGTTTCTTTCGCATCTAGCTCATCGGCTACTTCTTTGTTGAGTGCCGATTCGTATAAACTTTTATCGGATTCCTCTGTCAGTAACACCGCATCAACTTTCCATGTGTCAATCGCTTCTCTGTTCATGCTGGCTAACCCATTTGCCAGTCCTGATAGGAAGAACACGAGGAACGACACCAATAGCAAGATCGATGTAATGAGTAAAAACCGTAATTTGTTCTTTTTAATTTCACTCCAAGCTAAAAACATGCATTCTCACTTCCTTTATAAGAAATTTTTGCTTTTTCTTTCGATATACCATAAATCGATGAAATGCTTTGCGCAATTATTCATTTTACTCTACTGATATAAATATACTGCTATCCCTTAGTTTGTTTACACTTTGTATAATGTTTATGTTAATTGATTATACATCGCTCTGCCTACAAATACTAGAATAATTGATTAGCATAGACCTAATTCTTACTTTTCGAATTCCTACTGATCAAAACCCCTACAAAGAAACCATATACCGCGTGTCCCGCAATCCACCAAAACAAGGAAACCATGTTCGTAACATTTGGCGTTCGGTCAGAAAATGAAGTCGTTGGATACAAGATTAATCCGATAACGACATTCACTAGAAAAGTGAATAGAATCACATGATTGCGGATGAAACCGTTGCATTTATCGTACAACGTCACTAGTATGATACAGAGCACAACTGATACAATTAGATGAAAAAACACTTCAATAACTTCTGGAAATGCATACTCTTTTACGATGGGGATGTAATCTACATTCAATAGCAAAGTATACACTTTGTGACCTGTAACGGACTGCACCCCTTTCAATAGTATAGCGAGAAAAATCCCCGTTATGACACCAATCCATGTACCTTGCACAATATATGTATTTTTCATTTAGACACCTTCCTAGAATGTAAAAATAACAGATTTGACTTGCCTCGTCAAATCTATGTATAATGTTAGACATGAAGAACAGAGCGATAGTTGATCGCTAATTTTAGTACACAGAAAGGTTGATTGCTTTGAAGCCGTCGTCTGAAACCCCTACGTATACCATTAAACAGGTTGCAGATCAAACAGGCTTGTCGAGGCAAGTCTTGAGGAAGTGGGAAGAGCGCTATGATATCGTAATTCCACAGCGTCTCGATAATGGCTATCGAGTCTATCATGATGAGGACATTCGGTTATTTTTGCTGATGAAGCGCTATGCAGAAGAGGGTTTTGCGCTATCACAAGCAGCTGAAATGGCAAAGTCTCAAAAAAACTCCACTATTCCATCGAATTCTGAAAACAACTATTTGGAAGATACACTGAGCGACTTATTGCGCCACGGTAAAAATTGTGATGAGCTAGAATTAAACTTCTCCTTACAAGCGGCCTATCATCGATTAGGACTTGAACACTATCTGCAGCAAATCGTGATTCCATTCTTACAGCAAGTAGGCGATCACTGGGCTAGTGGTGAATGGGATGAATATCAGGAAGCTTTGTCGAGTTTGGTCGTGCGGGATCAGCTCGTTCAGCTACGTCGCAATTTTCAATACCGGGAAGACTCGCCTATACTGCTTGGCGCGTGTCTTCCGAATGAATCACATGAAATCCCAGTGCATATTTTTCTACTGCAACTCATGCTCGACGGTTGGCGCACAGCAATGATTGGATCTTCACCTGCTCCAGGCGCTATCCAGTCTCTTATAGAAAAGATAAAGCCTGTCAAAGTGTTGCTGTCAGCATCCACTACGTTTCCGTTTGAGAAAGATCCGCAGATGATCCAGGAGTTGGACGAGTTTGCAGGCCAACATCCCGATACTGAATTTTATCTAGGTGGATACGGGGCAATCATTTGGGCGGATCGGTTACATCTACAACATATCCGTCTGCTGGAGTCGATTGATGAGATTTAAGAGTTTTTACATGTATCATATGCTGCCAATGCACGCGCACGGGCAGCTTGGTGATCAACGATCGGAGCCGGATAGGTTGTGCCTATCGTAACGCCTGCCGATTCCAACACATCAATCGGTGCTTCCGCCGGCTGAAATACATACTTTACTGGCATGTCCGTTAACTCGGGCAGCCATTTTTTTATATACTGCGCATCTCCATCGAATTTCTTCGCCTGAAGGATCGGATTAAACACTCTAAAATACGGCGAAGCATCAAAACCACTGCCCGCCACCCATTGCCATCCCATCGCATTATTCGCTAAATCCAAGTCTACCAGCGTCTCTTCAAACCACGCCATACCTTCACGCCAATCGATCAATAAATGCTTGATCAAAAAAGAAGCCACAACCATCCGTACACGGTTATGCATATAGCCTGTTTCCCATAGTTCACGCATCCCGGCATCAACTAACGGATAACCGGTACGCCCTGTTTTCCAAGCCTCAAGCTGACCGTCGGCTGGTTGCCACGGAAAATTTTCAAACTCAGGCCGCACAGGTTTCGTCAACATCTCAGGAAAATACAGTAGCTGGTAATTGTCAAAGTCGCGCCACGCCAATTGTCGAATAAAAGCTTCCACTTGTTGATCACCAACGTCCTCCGCCGCAACTAACGCACCGTACCATAGCGAACGCACGCTAACATTACCCCATGCCAAATAAGGTGACATACGCGAGACACTAGATTGTGCTGGAAGATCCCGTTCTATTAAATAGTCGTATAACCCACTATCTCGGAACGTTTCCCAACATTCCATTGCAGCTTTTTCACCAGGTTGCCAATAGCTTGCGAGCTTGTCATACCAAGGGAAATCCGATAACAGTCTCCATTCATCTGAAGACAAAGATTGTAGTGTAGTAGTAGACGACACGAATTCAGGAGTAGCAAGCGGTGTCGCGATGGGTTCTTGGCGCAGTCGCCTCCAGTAGGGCGTAAATACTTTATATGGCTGATTCGTTTTATTAAAAATCGCATCGGGCGCAACGAGTAGTGCCCCTTGGAATGAACGCACTTGAACTCGTCTTTTCTCACAAGCCTCCGCTACTTCACGTTCTGCTTCACGGCTTTCCGGATCATATAATTCATTGAAAACAAGCTGTTCTGCCCCGCTTTCATCTATTAGCTTCATCAACTGTTCAACAGGTTGTCCTTGTCTAACGACGAACTGGATTTGCTGCTCCGCAAAGCGCTCGATTATTTCCAGCAGGCTGTGATGTAACCACCAATCCGATGCTGCGTGACGCGTTACTGGCAAAATGAAAACGGGCAACACTTCACCATGTGCTGCCGCCTCCACCAATGCGGGATGATCATGCAAACGCAGATCTTTTCGGAACCAAACTATTGTTTTACTCACTCTGTTCCCTCCTTTTACTTACTTTAAAACGCACCCGATCCTCCGCCACCGCCACCGGTTCCTCCGCCTCCACTGCTACTATCACTACTTGGAGCGTTATTCGATACATTGGATGACGCTTGGTTGAATGAACCTGCAAGGAATACAGGGTTGTAGACGGCACCTCCGTAGTAGGAGCTTCCGTACTGTGTGTCTGCTGTATCATGTGGGTATCTTTCATCATGACGAGTGCGATTTTGATCAAGCTGCTTCTGCGCGCTGACGAAGTCCTTATAATACGCGTCCAGTTCAGGGTGCTTCACGCCCACTCCGTAAATCAACACACGGAATCGATCATCAATGGATAACCCTTCCCATTTCTTCGTATCTAGTTCCTTCATCCATTGACCTACTCGCTCCCACTCGAGTTTACGCAAAGTCCCTTCATAATTATATGGACTATAAAACAATGCGAATCCAAATGCAACCAACGTCAAAATTCCCACTATAACTAGCTGTAAATATAACTCATAATAGATAAAGGAGATGGCGAATCCAATTCCAAGTACACCAATTAAACTTAGGATTACACGTTCTTTCGTAGTCTTAACCTTCATTTCATATTCATTCAATTCTGCTTTTACAAGATCTTTCCATGCGACAAATTTCTTATCAAACGCTTCATAATTCTTCTCTTCTTTTGTGTAACTTTTCAACTCACTCAATGTGAACTTTTTATCATGACCAATTTGGAAAAATAACAGCTGAATTAGTTGCTTCTCATGTTCTAACTTAACGTTCGCATCGACCAATTCAAACTCTTCATCGGATAGTTGCTTCACATTCCCTTTCCGAACGAGATCAAGCAGCGCCGCGGACATCAGCTCGACGGAAGCCACTCCATTCTTGAAAAGAAGTACTGCTGGTAAGCTCATATCATTCGCTGGAACGTAGAAACCATTCGACTCCATTTGATAGTATGCTTCCTTCACATATCTTTTCCTTCTAGCATTCGCAAAAAATCCAATCAAACCAACCCCAAAAATACCCGCCGTTGCACTAACACTACCCACAGTGCCGATCATCTGTTGTTTCTCACTGAACTCCTGACGTAGCATAGCTGCTGTTTCCTGATCTTTTTTCACCGTTGGACGGATGTCGCCATCTACTACAGTCATCGCTGGGAATAAAGACGGCTCGTAGACAACGCGAATATCTCCATTGTCTCCTGCATGAACTTCTCCCAATGAAAATATGACTGTTCCATCCGGTTGTACTTCCCCTGTCTCTTCTGCACTGTCATAGCCGATAAACATCACGTCAGACGCTTGACTAGGAGGTATAATTGTAATTGTCATATTGCCATAATCGGTTTCATTACGACGGTCAAAAAATGGCCAGTGGAACTGTGCACCATCGTTATACTTTTCCATTCCATTGCGGATCGTGTACTGCAAATCAAAGACAATGACCTCACTGTCTCCCTTGCGGTGCACACGATATTCCGCGTCACGCTTCTCAATCTCTAACGCTTTCCCCTTTTCAGAAGCCGTAAAGTCTTCAATTGATGCTCCTTGTTTCGGTTGAATTTCACGAATAATCCCGTTAAATTCACTATCGAAATCATACGTATGCTGCTCCTTCACCTGAACAGTCCCATCCGGTTCCAACTGCGCGTTGATTTTCACATCCGAAATGCTGAAATCTACAGCCCCAGCTGTCGTCGGTAGAACTAGGAAAGCTAGTAAAGCGACGAGTAACAGTTTCCATTTCATAAAAAATCACCTCTTATCAGGAGTATACGATAAGAGGTGATCAATAGATTCATTTATTGGCAGAATCTTAGGAATACAATACAGCTATTCTCTACAGTTTCATTACTTTATAAAAATAAACACCCATCGAACCGAATAATAACCCGAGTATCGTGATAAAAATCGGCATATTCAATGATTCGATTCGAGCCAAGGCGATATTGGTTGTCTGCCATATGAGAAAAACAAATAATAGTGTCGAAATGTTTTTCATTACATTCATAAATACCACGCCATAGCGGTACTGGATTTCTACGTTATCAGGACGCAAATTCAAGTAGTTATATGCATGCGGATACTTCTCTAGCATCCACATCCCTACCCACATAACGATACCAATGACTGGTAACAGCAATAATTCCATTCTCGACCCATAACGGTCCACTTCCCCATCCGCACCAAAATGCGCAGGAATTTGATCCGGTAATTGATTCCACTGCAACACTAAATAGACGAGAGAAGCAGCGAATAAAGCGATAACCAACACATCGAACGCTTTTGCAACAGCAGGTTTCTCTATGTCTAGCTTCGGTTTTTTCATCTCCATACTCTCGCCACCTTACTTATGATTCCGTTGCGCTCGTCATTTCAAATACATCAAAGACATTCTCTTTAATATTGAGCGACATAATCTTGCCTTGTTTCTCATAGAAATGGATGGATCCTCTACGGTCTTCCACCATCTCTACCCAGCCCCATTCCTCGATCGTACGCAAATAATGATCTGGCGGATTGCCGTCTGCGTCACCGATTCCCTTTAGCTTATACTTTGCCGATTTGGAAATCTCTCCTATGCAATCCTCTGCTTTCACTTCATACGCTTCTTTCGGAACAGGAAACCCTTGATTGATGATTGCCATGCGATAGCCGTCTTCCTGGCTATACACATTGGAACAGCCAGTTAGTACTAAGACGGACACCACAGCCAACAGCGCAAGTAGTTGTTTCATATGTCTTCCTCCCGTTTCACGACTTCATTAGATCCATCGTACTAGGAAATATTGACAGTGTCACCCAACGTTTTTGTGACGAATTAACGTAACTTCTGCACAATCACGACTTTTAAATAATTAAATTCAGGATAGTCCCGTGGTGTACGGAAGTCTCTTGGTAACGAGGATTCTTCCAGTACTTTATAGCGAATATCCGTCTCTTTGAATGCTTGCTCAATGAAACCTTTAAACTTCTTCATACTGAAGCTTGCGTTATTAGTAGAAGCTACGATAATACCGTTCTTCTCCGTAACCGCGATCGCTTCTTTCATCAGCATAGGATAATCCTTCGCTGTACTAAATGTATACTTCTTCGAACGCGCAAAGCTCGGCGGATCGAGTACAACGAGTCCAAATTTCATGTCATGACGCTTCGCATAACGGAAATAGTCAAAGACATCCATTACTTTAATGTCCTGCTGCTCATAATCAATGCCATTCACGCTAAACTGCTCAATCGTCTTCGCGACACTACGCTTCGCCAAATCAACATTCGTCGTTTTCTTAGCTCCACCTAAAATCGCTGCAACCGAAAACGCTCCTGTATAAGAGAACGTATTCAACACTTCGCGACCTTCCGAATAATTGTCACGAATCGCTTCACGTACATCGCGCTGATCAAGGAAAACTCCTGTCATGGCGCCATCATTCAAATCAATCGCAAAGTTCATACCATTCTCTTTGACGATAATCGGGAAATCTCCAGGTGTTCCTTGAACGAAATCATCCTGTTCCACATACTGCCCTTGTGAATCAAAACGCTTCTTCTCGTAAACCGCTTTGTAACCTCCACGCTTATCCAACACATTATAGACGTGGTGACGGAACGCATAAATGCCTTCACTGTACCAGCTGACCATATAATAACCATCGAAATAATCGATCGTCACGCCACCAATTCCGTCGCCTTCTCCATTAAATAAACGGAAAGCCGTCGTATTCGGATCTTTCATATACGCGTCACGACGCTCAAAAGCAGTCGCCATTTTCTGATCAAAGAAATCAAAGTCAATCTCTTCTTTTTCATTCGAAGTCAGCACCCAGCCGATTCCTTTATTTTGAATTCCATAATAACCCGTAGCCAAATACTTATGGTATCGATCCGTCAAACGAATCAAACTACCTTCCTTCGCCTGAATCTCACTACTCATCACAGCATCCTTCAAAATCAACGGATACCCCTTCTTCAAAGCCACCGTGCCCTGTGCATTTAACTGTATTTCAACTAATTTACTCATATCGTCATCCTCAAAGTGTATTTTCTCTATTATCGCATGGATGACACAAAAGTGAAAGCGGCTCGTCAGGATCGACAGGCATAAGACGGGCTGGACTTGAGGCGCTTTTTGCCTCACGAACAGCACGACTTATGACTCGAGATCCTAGCCGCTGGAACTGGATGACACAAAAGTGAAAGCGGCTCGTCAGGATCGACAGGCATAAGACGGGCTGGACTTGAGGCGCCCTTTGCCTCACGACCAGCACGACTTATGACCCGAGATCCTAGCCGTTGGAACTGGATGACACAAAAGTGAAAGGTGGCGATTGGAGTCCACACCTCAAAACAACACTTACTTTCACGACATTTACACACCCTTCACTTACAATGAAAGTACTAAAATAAGCAAACAGGAGGAATTCACATGAACATCATCCCTTTAGGCATCTGGGGCGGCTATCCGAAAGCGAACAGCGCCACCTCTTCATTTCTCATTGAACACGAAGGATTCCATTGCCTATTCGACTGTGGCAGTGGCGTATTATCTTCCCTGCAAAACTACATCGAACTCGACCAACTCGACGCCGTTGTCATCAGCCATTATCATGCCGATCACATCGCAGACATAGGAAGCCTGCAATATAGCCGATTGATTCAGTACTACCTTGGACAACCTTCCCCTCCACTGCCGATTTACGGACATGCGCAGGACGAGGAACAATTTGCGAAGTTGTCGTATAAAGAGCAAACGCGAGGTATCGAAATTCAAGAAAACCAATCCGTTCGAATCGGACCGTTCACTGTTACGTTTTGTCCAACCACCCATCCTGTCTACTGTCTCGCAATGAAGTTCACAGTAGACGGCAAGTCAGCTGTCTTCACGGCCGATACGGAATGGTCCGACAAGCTCGTGACGTTCTCGCAACACGCAGACATCGTATTCTGCGAGGCCAATCTATACGAAGAACACCTCGGCAAATCACCAGGTCACATGGCAGGTAGCCAAGCAGGAAACATGGCACAGCAAGGAGACGTGGGACAACTCGTCCTCACCCATCTGCCACATCATGGTGATATTAATGAGATATTGAATGAAGCGGAGAAAACGTTCAGCGGTTTAACGGAAATTGCAGAAGTAGGAAAAAGGTATACAGTACTTTAAAACTGGAACAGTAAACTGGTGAGTATGAAGGGATTGCAACTCCAGATAGGGGACGCTTTCCCATGGGCGCGACCTTGAGACAAGCGAACAGCGAAGGGTTAGCTTTGCCGTATTTCTGTGTACTTTGCAGAAATTAAGGCATCAATGCGGGGTCTCAAGGCCCGCGCTGATCCATCGGGAGTCGCCCCTATCTTCCGTTGCAATCCTACATAGATAGTAGAAGAATGTGGGTCACTTACTGCCAGTAGAAAGTGAATTATTGTTTTCCTTAAACTAATCTAAGGTCAAAAACAGAAATGATTACAACACTAACTTTAATGAACTTTGATAACTATAACCCACTGATATTGCAAAGGATTGAAGCGGCAGGCGGCGACTCTAGGAGGATCAGTGGGACAGGTGAAATACCCAACGGAGCGAAGCGGAAGGGTGTGGTTCACCGCCCACCCATAAGACACGAGTCCGCCTAGAGCGCAAATCCCCTACCGTATCCTACGCCAGCCTTTGAATTTCATTCCACAAAAAACGACCTCTGCCACTTACACAAAGGTCGCTTCACTTCTTATAAAAACACAATCACTGCCAAGATCGCTGCCAGCACAATACGATAAATCGCAAACGGCATTAACTTGACCTTTGAAATTAACTTCAGGAAGAAACGGATTGAAATTAGTGCGAACACAAATGCACTTAAGAAACCAACCACGTAAAACCCGATGTCATCCATCGACATATACTCCCAGTTCTTTAATACCGACACTAGACTTGCGCCCATCATAATCGGAACCGCCATGATGAACGTAAAGTCAGCAGCCGTTCGGTGATTCATTCCGAACAATACACCTCCGGAAATTGTCGCACCCGAACGTGAAAATCCTGGCCATAACGACAAACACTGAACCAGTCCAACTGTGAATGCTTGTTTATATGTAATCTGATCCAACGTTTGCACGCGTGGATTTTTCGGTCCAAACTTATCTGCCGCGATCATCAGCACCGCACCTGCGACTAGCGCAAAAATAACCGTTTCCACACCGAATAAATAATCATCAATTAAATCTTTCAACGCAAAGCCAAAAATCACAGCTGGCAACATACCAACGATGACGTGTAGCAAATTGAAACGCTCGCTCATTTTGACTTCGCTATCCACTTTATACAAACCGACTAAACTAAATAACCGTTTCCAAAAAACCACGACTACAGCCAAAATTGAACCTAGCTGAATGACAATCTTAAATGTTATTGCAGGATATTTCCCGAGAAATTCTTCCGTCTTCAGCCACATATCATCGACAATAATCAAATGACCAGTCGAAGAAACGGGCGCGAATTCCGTCATTCCTTCTACGAACCCTAATATTAACGCTTTAATTAAATCAAATAATTCCATATGACTCTCTTTCCGCGAAGGCTACCCTTCTGCTATTCTATTTTCTTTTATCCAGTCTACCATGACGTAACAAACAGTGGATAAGTTTCCGACAGAATATTTTTATCCACATGTGCATACTTTTTATTTTTGCATATAACTGAATACTTATACACATAGTACGTGGATAGATTGTGGAGAAGTTCGTAACTTCAGACTATTCCAATTAAAATCGCTGTTTATCCACAGTTTTATCGTTGATCTACTAATATGCCGTAGCTTTTACTTGTAGACTATTAATCCGTTAATTTATTTTGAAACGCATAAATAACCGCTTGAGTGCGGTCTTGGACTTCCAATTTAGATAATAGATTACTAACGTGAGTCTTAACAGTTTTTAATGCAATGAATAGTTCATCCGCAATTTCCTGATTGGATTTACCCTTAGCTAATAATAATAACACTTCTAGTTCACGATCGGTTAAATCTTCATGCAATGCATGCGTCTGACCACCGCGCATTTTTGTCATCATTTTAGAAGTCACTTCGGGCTCGAGCACAGTTTGCCCTTTCATCGTTTCCCTAATAGCGTCGGCCACGCGCTTCGCATTGGATGTCTTTAAAATATAGCTGACAGCCCCGGCTTCAAGTGCGGGATATAATTTATCATCATCGAGGAAGCTGGTGACGATAATGACTTTCGCTTCCGGCCATTTATCGATAATCGCAGCCGTCGCCTCAGCACCGTTCATAACCGGCATGACCATGTCCATCAAAATAATATCGGGACGTAAATCCAGTGCTTTCACGACACCTATCTGACCATTTTCCGCCTCCGCAATCACTTCGATATCCGGTTGCATTTGCAAATACGTCGATACGCCAATGCGCACCATTTCATGATCATCTACCAACAGCACTCGAATCATCTGCCAGCTCCCCTTTCAAAATCGGTAATTTCACTTCTACGATCGTTCCTTGAGACGGTACCGAGACAATCTTACAACTGCCGCCGATCTCAATTGCACGTTCTTTCACATTCTGTAAACCATATGATCCACCTTTGCCGTCATCTTGCTTAAATCCAACGCCATTATCTTGCACGCGCAAAATCGCCAATCCATCCCGTTCGATTAATAAAATTTCTACTTCCGTTGCCTTGGCATGACGAAGTGTATTCGATAACGTTTCTTGTGCAATCCGGAATAAATGATCTTCCGCGCCTTTAGATAGCTCAATGTCTTCTAAACGATGTGTAATATCAAACGTTACTTTCTCCTGTAATTCGCTCAATAACTCTTCGAGACCTTTCGCAAGCGTTTGGTTATGCAGTGCAGCCGGACGTAAATGAAGAAGTAACGCCCGCATTTCTAGTTGTGCTTGCTGAACCATTCGCTCCACTTGCAGTAACGGCTTACGAATTGGACCTTCTTCCGCCTGTTCCGCAAGTGCTGACAACAGCATGGACGCCGCAAACAATTGTTGTGACACAGAATCATGCAGCTCTCTCGCCAACCTTTGACGTTCTTGGACGATTCGTTCCTGAATAATTTTATTTTGTGTCTCTACTCGCTCATCCGTAATCTTACGCAAACTATTTCGCTGGGCTTCGAGTACTTCATACAGCTGTTCAATGGAACGATTCGTTTGTTTTTTCATTTTATTCGAGCTCGTAAATTCCTGTTTAGCATACAAATCTTGTAGTTTCCCAATAATGATGTTCTCTTTCGTTCTGCTGTTTAGGCTAATCCAGCTTGCAATTCCTAAGCTGATGATGAAAATCGTTGTGAATAACCAGACAAGCAACGGCATATCCGCAGCTTCCGTATCGAGTAGCAACCTTTGATATTCAGCGATGGATACATCAATGAATAAATAGAAAAAGACCGCGACGATCGTACTAAACGTCAACGTCAAGAGAATGGTGCGACCAATGATTGCCTTCATTTTCTACGCACCTCCACATCGCCAATCCAAGTAAACACCGATATAATCAACTCGGGATCATTCGATCGCTTCGTTTCATAGCCATCATGTTCCTGTATCGTTTCATTGAATAATTGCTGTGGGGCCATACCTAAAAGATTTGCTTCACCATACAATGTGGCATAGTGAATTCGCACCGGGATGTCATAAGGCAGTTCAATACGCACTTTACCGAAGATTTGCCGAATCGAAATAAAGGAAGCCCCTTTAGGCAATACAGTATCCGTCACATCGACATGTACATCACCGAAAAACCCTTGCAGATGCATATCTTCCCACTCATACGTCGCAAATGGTGTGGATTGGACCGAGAATAAGCGGTTTCTCCACATACCTTGCGATCGTCTAACTCGGGGCTTTTGCAAATCACCAAATACTTCACTGGCCGGTGTGCCTTTCCATAACTTCATTATAATATACAAGACAATTGCTAAAATCAGCAGACGTACACTCCATAACGTCAAAAGCGCGATCACGATGAAGACGATACCTGTAATTGCTGTCCATTTTCCGCGTTTTCGATAACCATAATCGAGAAATCCCCAACCGAGAAGGAGGAAGATGAAATTACCGTTTGAAAACAACATGGATTCGACGAAAGCAATTGCCAAAAGAGCAAGTAAGTATACCGAAACTTTAGTAGAATCCCTCTTAGCCATTCCATTCTCTCCCTTCTCGATAGAGGAAGCGCGATGCTTCCTCTTATAGTTTACACAATATCTTGCGTTTTTGCGTTAGATTTCTCTAATGAATCTAAACGTTGCTCCATTGACGAGTGCGATTGTGGCGTTCTCGTGCCACCGCCAAGGTTTTCGATGTATGCATGCAAGTCGTCAAGTGTGGAGAATGACTGATCCGGCTTGACGAAACGATCCATCTTTTCCTGCGCACGCGTCACGTTCTCTTTGCCCATCAATTGCAACTGGCGAACACGCATATCCTTCACGCGGTGCTTCATCTCTTCAAACTTCCGTTCCAATGACAGCAATTCTTGCGTAGCGTCTTGGATACTCGCAGACAAACGGGCAACTCGTCCTTCATATGCCTCTACTTCTTCTTTCGCAAACGCAATCAACTCTGCGTCTCCTGTCGCTTCAGCGAGTTCTAGCTGATGACGACGTTTTACCGCCATCAAATCCGCATCCTGACATTCGTTTTCCAATTCTTCTTTCAGTCTTCCTTGGCGTTCAAGCAACTTACCGATTTCCGCTGTTTGCTTTTGCGCATCTAGGAAATACTGATTCAGTAACTCAAGTGGATTTTCTTTCTTCTGCGGCTTATCCATCAAATTATTCAAATCTTCTTGTACCGTATATTTCAATTTGTGCCAAAATGCGTTCATATTGCATCTCTCCTTTTATTTTGTAAGTTCATTCCACTGGCGTTCGAAGTTTGTGAACGGGTCATTGGAGATGACATTCGGATGGACATTGCGGTCGTTCCATTTGCGATATACATAATAGACTCCAACCAATGCGATGATCCCGATGAATGCACCGATGTTTGAAATCGAGCTGATTACACTGATGATCAAGATCGTCATCCAGAATACTTTCGCGAACATCGAGTGGCTTTTTCTCCAGTAGTGGTAGCTGACAAGTGCAATCGCTCCGGTAACTGCTAAAGCGATGATGGGGCCAACGTTTAGCACTAGGGCTAAACCTGCCACAATTCCTAGTAATAGTAGTCCAAGTTTTTTCATGTTGATGTCCTCCCTTCATTTGTAACCTTAGTTTATAATGAATTTCGGCTTTCTCCGACGGTCCCATAGCGGATTTCTTACTCAGACTTTAGGCTGAGTGTGAGTAGGTATCGCAGCTGGGAACTGTTTTGTTGGAATGACTATGTGGTTAGGGGCGTTGCTCGACTGGTTGTTGTTTACTGAAGTTTGTAAGTGTCTGCTTTCTGGACCCGCGCAAGCACGTGGGGGATTGCCTACTGCCAGGAGCCAGCTGGCAAAGTGCCGCCAGTTGTCTCATGGCCACGGCCTACCCCGCAGTTGTGCCTGCGCTGTTGAGTGGTAGTTATTTTGGTTGTGGTTCTAAGTATGATAAATTGCGTATCTTACCCAATCTAGAAACGCGGTTGACGGAAAGACTAGGCGGCTGCGGGTCTTTGGCACTTTTGTTGGGGTCGTTGCTCGACTGGTGGTTGGGTACTGAAGTTAGTGAGTGTCTGCTTTCTGGACTCGCGCAGGCACGTGGGGGATTGCCTACAGCCAGGAGCCAGCTGGCGGTGGTGCTGCCAGTTGTCTCCCGGCCACGGCCTACCCCGCAGTTGTGCCTGCGCTGCTAAGTTTTATTTATTTTGGTTGTGGTTCTAAGAATGATAAATTGCGTATCTTACCCAATCTAGAAACTCGGTTGAC
>NZ_PDYX01000020.1:0-52220 GCF_002743265.1 Sporosarcina sp. P29
ACGCGTTGTGGCTTTCCATCACTTACCAACTCCTCTGTTTGAAGTGCTGGTATCCAATATCTCCGAAACACGTCACCCATGGGTGTGCCTGCATTTGTTTGAGTTAGTAATTGATTATCTTCTGGTGTTAACATATGAATATGCCCTCCCTATTTACTATTTTTTGTTATGCCAACTCTACTTGCATAACCTGTTCAATTTTTCCTCGGAAAAATAGCAATGGCTCAGCTGTAGCATCATAGGAAACATTTTTTACATGACCGGTCACAATATAATGATCTCCGCCTTCAATAACTTCTGCAACATTACACTCAATTGTGGCTAGATTTCCATTTAGTAAAGGAACTCTATCCTCCGATAATGTATACGATGCACCAGAGAATTTGTCATCAGCTCTTTTTGCAAATCGCCAGCAATCTTCTTCCTGTTCTTTTTGTAGTATGTTAATCGCAAAAGGAATATCTTTTTTTAGTGTTTGCAAACTGCTAGACTTTTTATCAATACAAACTAATACTAAAGGTGGGTCTAATGAAACCGATGAAAATGCATTCGCCGTTAGCCCAATTTTCTCACCTTTATCAGTAGTTGTAGTTATTACTGTGACACCTGTTGCAAAATTCCCAAGTGTATTTCGAAATTCTCTTGAATCCATATTAATTCCCCCTATACTTTATAATGTTTTTATTCTTCCGAGTAATAAGAAAATTTGGAGCGCCATTTGAATCTCAAAGCGGCTATTGGAATTTGAAAGTTCTACAGAAAGTAACTCTTCAATTCTCAGTATTCTATATCGCATCCCACTAATCGAAATTGACATTTCACGTGCAGTTTTATGCAAATTAAACTCATTTTGTGAGTAATAAAACAATGTTTCCAATAACTCGGAATTCTTCTTCTTATCATAATCGATGATTTCTTTTAATTTTAAACTGGCGAAGGACTCCAATTCTTCTGGTTCTCTGGCATTTAAAAATAATGTTAAATTCCCTAATTCACTTGATAAAATAACACCCGAGTCTCTTGATCGAAACTTTGCTAACTCGACAGCTTTCTTGGCTTCTTTGGCTCGGCTATTAAAATCAGAAATCTTTTCTGTTTTATCGCTAATACCAATGCAAATTTGCTTCTCCGGGACATCGATTATTTTTAATAACCGTTCACCAAATTCTTGTATAGTTACATTTTCATTTTCCAAGAATTGCTTTGGGACAATTGTCTGCACGGTATTCAATTTAGTTAAGACAGGTACATTCGATGTATATTTATTCTCATTTTGAAACAAGTTTGTTAGCTGCCGTCTAATTCTTAAATAGTCATAATTCAAATTATCTTCTTCATTTATGATTCGATCATTTATTTCAATGTAAATGATGTAATGGGGCTGTTTAAGATCATATCCAAGATAAGAAAACCTATTAAAAATATCCCCAACATCTGCACTTTTTTCATTTAATAATTGCTCAAGTAGTTCCCCTTTGAGTCGTTGTTCTGTTTCAATTGCAACTCGTTGGTTTTGCATATACAATGCAACCACAACCGCTACCCGTTCCAGTAAATCTATGTGATAATTATCACTTTTTCTGTTCAATGCTATTGTAATAAATCCATAAACCTTATTTTCAAGTAAGATTGGCGTCGTCAATAATTTAAATGTTTTATCTTTAAGTTCCGTTTCAACGAATTCAGGTATGCTTTCATTATTCTCATCCCAGAAGTTTTTGGCTGACATATTCTTTTTCATACCTGGATTATCACCGTTTTTCCCAAGAACTTCATAATTCATATTTTCGATTAAAACTGGGCAATGTAAACTCTTTCCAAGGATCTCAGCAAACTCTGTGAATCCGCCTCCTTGAAGCATTACCTTTGTTAAATTACGGCTTAATGAGTACCCTGTCTCGAGTCTTTCTTTCTGACGTTCCACTTTTTGATACATTTGATCAAGTTCACCTGACATGTCTTCATCTTCGTAGTAGAGAAGTTCTTCAGAGATTTCATCTCCCCATTCTTCTACCGTTTTCCCAATATAGCTGCAGTGGTCGTCTCCCTTGCCTTTACATTTTACTTCCTTAAAAATAATTCTCTTTCCTAAACACTCACTTGTATAACCACTTGCATAGCCAATTAAGAAATAACAAATGGGTTCTACATGCATCGGGAAATATTCTAAATGCTGTTTGACTTCTGAAGAATCAATCCAGTATCCACAAACATTGAATTGGCCTTTCTCTATGTCTACATTGAACTTATCAGGATAAGATAGAGAACGTCCTGTTAAATCATGCATCTTAGAACCTGCAATCAGCCATTCCAAATCATTTTCCCACTTAATTTTTTCTTTCAATATACGCGCTTCATGCATTCCAGATCGATAAGCATATCTTAATATAAATCTTTTAGCTCTCTGAATTCCCAACGCATTGATTAAGTCTGCGCGAAGAACTGCCCAGCCGTCCATACTAGTTAATCCAAAGTTTAAATCCTGCAGACCTTCACCCAGCTTTGTGGAAATTGTTAGTAAGTCATTAAGAGTAAGTTCACTAGCTTTAAGCTTCAAATAAATCATCCTCACAAAGTCTTTCAGGTAAATGTCGTTCGGCAAAATTGGATAGACTTTCCTTTACGCCTTTTTTCCCAAATTGTAAAAAGAGTTTTTTTTCATTGTAAAATCCTTGTGTAAGCAAATAGCGTAAATAGGTATCCATTGCTCGACGACGTGATACAATATCTTTCATTCCATATTCAAAGAGCCAACTATCAATCACATTAAATATCCCTCGGTTAATAAAATAACTATTTGCACACCAGTCAAAAAACCTCCTATCTGGCAAATGAAAGACATCTTCCATTTGTTCTTGCGAAGGGAATATATTCGTTTCTATTGCATACATATTTGACCCTCCCTTTATTTACTATCCGTGAAAAGGAATTTGCATAGGATAAGACTGTCCTTCCTATGCAAACTTGTCCACCATTGAATAATTCTATAAAATACTAATATTGTACATTGGAAAATTATACTTTTTTACTTTATCGGTATCTTTATCTGTACACAAAGCTTGATTGTAATTTAATATATGTTTATATCTCCCCATGATAGCGCTCTCAAATGACGTCTAATATTTTCAACGCTTGGTTTATAAAGTCATAATACAAACAACTAAACATTTTTAAACAAAGTTTTCGTTTTAAATTGTTGAATCTCTCAGAATTCTTAGCATAAAGTATGAAAAACTCAAAGTTATTTCATATTTTTCTCTACTTCAACTATGCGATCTTATTGCTCTTTACGCATAACAAAGTCCAAAGAAGCTTCATAATGGTCGCCCTTTTTCTCAAATTTTGTAAGAAGATCTAAGCGCACACCATCTGCTACGTCATTTTCTAGCCATTTATCATCATCTGGGAAAACTTGTGTAATAAGTGTTTCATGCCCTTCCGCTTTAAACATTAAATGAAGATGTGCAGGACGCATCGGCTGTTTATCCGTGTATTCTAAAAATTCTCCTGTTGGACCACTTGTTGGAATTGGATAAGGAGTTGGTAGAATTGTTTTCACTTCAAAATCACCGTTCTCGTCTGTATAGAAGTGACCTCTTAGGTTATATTTAGGGGCTACTGAATCAAATGCTGAATAAGTTGCATCTGCATCGTTTTGCCACATTTCAACTTTTATATTACCAAGTGCATGGCCGTCAACACTACTTACATTTCCCTTAAAGTACAAGACTTCTCCTGCTTCATCAGGACGCTGTGTCAATACAAGTGGCCCGCCATTTTCTGATTTTAACAATGGAGATCCATCAATGAAATAAGGCCCTAAAAGTGAAGGTTGTGTTCCAGGCATCTCTGTATACATCGATCGCAATAAGTGCGTTTCTAGAAACACATCTGCAAACAGTGGAAGTTCGCCTGTACGTCCTAACCTATCAGCCCAGTTCACGAAGTTTGTATATTCTTCATGATTTAGTTCCGCTTCATCCAAAAAGCTTTGGATATGTTTAATAAATAAATCGAAAACTTCCACCACACGTTCATTCTTTTTAACCGCTTCTTTTTGCATGATTCAATTCCCCCTAATTATTATTCAATCTAACTTCTTCAATTAACTGTTCTACAAAAAAAATTATTATGAATAATAAGTCTTTCGAGAAGTTAGAATATTTAATCTACAATTACATCTTATTCTAACTAAAAAACAAAATCAACACACTATCAGGCCTAACTATACCAATTATTCAGACCTTTTAGTATTGTTTTTTCATTGAATACAATAAATATTTCTTATCTATAGATCTTGTCAATCTGACTCACAAACAATTCACTTTTATCATACGAAAAATTGCTTACACTGAAAGGTCGCACTCCAGCATAAGCAATTTTGAATTAGAGATGGTTAAATTTTTATTAGCTCTTTTGTTAGTTTTCCAAATTTGCCAGCGAAATAAGTTAAGGCATCTCCTTCATTACTTACGAAGTTCTGTACTTCTCCCACAAACAACACGTGATCACCGCCATCATATTCTCGCCATGGTTTACATTCAATATAGGCAAGAGAATCTTCAAGACGAGGAGCATGTTCACCTTCAATCCAGTTAAAAGGTGCAACTTCTTTCGGTCTACCCGCAAAATGCATTGCGACATCCTCTTGAGCAGAATTTAAAATATTAACAGTAAATGCGTTATTTTTCATATGTTCAAATGCTTTAGTTTTACGGTCTACTGAAACTAATACAAGAGGTGGATCTAGTGAGACAGAAGTAAATGAATTCGCTGTTAATCCATGAGATCCATTTTCTGTTTTACACGTCACGACAGTTACACCCGTTGCAAATTTCCCCATGCAGTTTCTAAATTCTTTAACATCCATTTATATACCCCCTATGATAATTTTATCGTGCGTTAGTTAAAGCGTATGGCTTCCTACCCAATAAACAATAAGCTTGTTCTGCTTTTTGTTGTCTGAAAAGGTCACGGATTCGTGTTGACGAAATAACTTCACCTTTGGAACACGTGACTACAGGATGTTGGAATGCATTAAAATGTTTAGTTAAGTCTTCAATCGAACCGCTTTTCCCACTTCCAAAATGAAAGCCAGGGCCAATCCATATTTCTTTCGGATTAATTTTACTTAATTCATCGATAAAATCTTGCACACTTCTTGATGCGTACACCTGATCAAACGAAGCGAAAACGGTATAGGAGACACCTAACTCTTCAAGAAACTTTTTCTTTTCAGGTAATGAGGTCAGCATGGACTGATTTTGAAAATAAACTTTAGGTGGCGGATCAAATGTGTACACGACTAGTGGAACGTCATAATAATCCGCTTGTGCCTTAGCTTGACTAATTAAAGCTTGATGTCCCCTGTGAATCCCGTCAAATGCACCAATCGTCACAACGGATTGATTCAATTCTAATTGATTGTTTTTAAAACAAATCATAATAGTCGCCTCGCTTTCTCAATTGTACAAAGAGAGAAGGATACTGTCCTTCTGCTCTTAAATTTTACTTATACAGTGCGCATTATAAAATCTAGGGAAGAGACTTTATGCCCATCACTTTCTTCGAGCTTTGTCATTAAGTCCAAGCGAACACCATCTGCTACATCTGTTTCTAGCCATTCATCACCTTCGAAAAATACTTGGGTAATAAGTGTTTCATGACCTTCCGCTTCGAACATTAAATGTAAATGTGCTGGGCGCATTGGATGTTGATCGGTATATTCTAAAAACTCACCTGTCGGTCCATCTGTCGGAATTGAATACGGAAGAGGGACTATGGTTTTAACTTCAAAGTCTCCATTTTCATCTGTGTAAAAATGTCCTCTAAAATTATATTTGGGTGCATCCGAGTCAAATGCCGAATACTTACCAGAAGCATCATTTTGCCACATTTCTACTCTAACTTTTGCGA
This sequence comes from Sporosarcina sp. P29, assembly GCF_002743265.1. Classification (NCBI taxonomy): domain Bacteria; kingdom Bacillati; phylum Bacillota; class Bacilli; order Caryophanales; family Caryophanaceae; genus Sporosarcina; species Sporosarcina sp. P29. The sequence continues at coordinate 5,917 of NZ_PDYX01000020.1, forward strand.
GTGGTTCCCCATTTGTATTACTAACATTTCCGCTAAAGTACATGACATCCCCAGCTTCATTAGGGCGTTGTGTCAATACGAGTGGTTGTCCTGGTTTAGCTTCGATGAGAGGCGTTCCTTCCACGAAATAGGGTCCTAATAGCGAAGGCTGAGTTCCAGGCTTCTCTGTATACATCGCTCTTAATACATGGCTTTCCAAAAATACGTCTGCATAAAGTGGTAGTTCTCCAGCACTTCCTAAACGATCTGCCCAATCCACAAAGTTTGTGTACTCTTCATGATTCAACTTTGCTTCTTTCAAAAAATTTTGTACATGTGATATGAATAAATTAAATACCTCTTCTACACGTTCATTTTTCTTTGATAGTTGTTTTACCATTATAAATTCCTCCTTTTTATGTTTCATGTTTTTAAAAACTTACTTTTTTCCATAAGCATGTACATCATCGTTATTAACCCACGTCGGATTGACCCAACCATCTAAATCATAATCATCCATACATTTCTGTACAAAGTCTTCAAACTTCTGCGCTCGGCCACTAGCTTTCGCTGTTATTAAGTTTTCCAATCGGATATTTTCGTTGTTGCCTGAATAGTTTCTTTCATATAACTCGTGACGCCCACCATATTCAGTTCCAATTGCATCCCATAGTAACTTAATCACTTTGATTTTCTCTTCAGCCTCTATACCATTTGATCCGCGGTATAGTTTATCAATAATAGGACGTAGTTCAGTATTTTTGAAATCTGCAGCACTAGACGGCTGTACAATTAAACTTCCTGCAACAACTGTCTCTACAATGTTTTTCACATGTGACCAACCGTCAGACATGAACACTCGATATGCCAAGCCATATTCTAGATTGGGTAAAACAGTGTTGTTAGCTCCTTTTTCAGGATTCAATGCCATGGCATCACTCATTGCCCAAAACATATTACGATATGCAATCACTTCACCAATTTGGGCTTGGACACCGCGGAATGAATCCGTTCCATTCCCGCGTAATGCCTTAATGAGTAGACCAGAAATGAAGTCTAATTTCACAGCGAACCTTGTTACACCGTGGAAAGTTAAACGGTGGAGGAATCCACTCTCAGCAAAAAATGTATTCGCTTTTTCAATATCTTTGTAAACTAATACGTTCTCCCATGGTATAAGCGCGTTCTCAAAAACTAGTACGGAATCATTTTCATCAAAACGGCTACTAAGTGGATAGTCGAAAGGACTTCCTGTGACAGCTGCGTTCATTTCATAAGAAGCTCGACAGACTAGTTTAATACCTGGTGTATTCATATCAGCAACGAAAACAAGTGCATATTCTTCGCTAGGAATTGCCAATGCACCGTAGTGAGCAACGAAGTTATAGTTTGTAAGTGCAGAACCTGTTGCAACCATCTTCGCACCACTTACTAAAATCCCTTCTTCCGTTTCACCTACTGCATGAATAAAGACGTCTTTCACTTCATCAATTGGCTTATCTCGATCAACAGGAGGATTAATAATCGCATGGTTGAAGAACCAGTTTTTCTCTTGAACTTCTTTGTACCACCTTCTGGCATTGTCAGCATATTCTCCGTAGTATTCTGGATTTGCACCTAATGTCGCTAAGAACGATGCTTTATAATCCGGTGAACGCCCCATCTGGCCATACGACATTTTAGCCCATTCTGCAATCGCGTCACGCGTTTTAAATAAATCTTCAGGTGTTTCGTCTGGTACGAAGAAACGTTGTGTGTATCCATCGTTCCCTGTGTCAGTTTTTCTTGTTAATATATCTTTATATTTCGGATCATGTAAGGCATCATAAAGGCGAGCGATAGAGCGAGCACTATTTCGAAAACCTGGATGAGTTGTTACATCTTTTACCTTCTCACCATGTAGCCAAATTTCACGATTATCTCTTAAGCTTTCAAGGTATTCCTCACCGGTCATCGGTAGTCTAACTGCTTGTTTTACTGTCATAAATATTCCTCCTTTTAATGTAACCGCTTACTAATCTGAATATTACACTTAGTTTCACATGTATGTAACTGTAAATAAATAGTGACAAATGATTAACGACTATCAGTTTTTGTGGGAGTACATAGAATGACTTTCTAAACAGCAAATTTATTAAATCACATAAAATAAAGACGAATCGATGAGCGATTCGTCTTAGAATTTTTAATTTCCCATTACTTTTAATCCAAAGTATATTCTTGTAGCCAATTGTCCATTAAATCGACCCGATCCAGTTTTCAAATCTATGTCACTTAAAGATTCAATCTTCCCTATACGATAACGTAGACCTGCAATCGATAGATGTAGATCATCAGCCGTTTGTTGAAGGTTACCGTTATTATCTAAATAAGATTTTAATGTTATGAGTAGACTGCCTGAGTTACATTCATCATAATCAACCAGGGTTCCAATTGTGTTCATATAAAACTTTAGAAGTTCCTCATGATCTGTACCTTTCAAAAACATCATAATTCCCTCAAAATCCTTGTAGGTTGCTTGTCTACTACTTACTGGATACGTTAACTGAACAAAATCACAAATCCGTTTTGCATCGATATAACTTTCCTTTAACTTATATACGGAATCTACCAAACGTCCAGATCCAATGTGCACAATGACGTCAGGTATATTATTTTTAATTTCATTTATCAAATTAATGGATAGTTCTTCAGCATCCCGATTTATAGTTTGAGCAGTTATAATAACGATATAATCACATTTTATAAATAAATCCAGCTTAGGGTATTTATTCTCTAAAAAGCGTAACACTCTATCTTTCATACTCTTTGGAATGACTTTAAGAGTGATAATACGATGCGGTTTATTGATATTAAACCCAAAACTTGCAGCTTGTCTACTTAAAGTATTTTCATCTGTAATTTCACTATTAATCATTTTATCAAAAAAGTCTTCTCTCTTACTCCAAAGTGATTCTGCTATTTTACGTTGATGATACATTTGAATTGTAAAAACCATTAATGCTCGTTTAATAATCATTTGTTCTCTTTGATTCAATTTCTCTTTTCCGATGACCATTAGGTTTCCAAGAACTACCTTGTTCTTTATTAAAAATGATTCAAAAAATACACCATTCTGTTGGTTTATAATGACCCCACTTTCCTTCAAGCTTTTATATGCTAATTGCTCTTCATCACAAACAAAATGCGAGGAGTACACTTCATCGAAATGGTCAACCACAATACTGCGCCCCAGAACATTACCAATTGCATGCGTTATTTCGTTAATATCTTTACCTTCCAAGAATAACTCTGTCAACTGATTTTGAACTCTCTCAGATTCAATAATATCTTCATTTAACTGTTCGATTTCTAAATACATATCATCTATTACTGACTGCATAGACTCGCTTTGATAATAGCGTAGGTCTGTTAAATAAGCTTCATCACAATTTGCTACGGTCTCAGCAACAAAATAACATTCTGTGTCTCCTTTACCCTGACAATACTTCTCATACGCGACTACTTCTTGACCAAATGCACTCGTTAAATAACCGCTCGCATAACCAATTAACGTCCAACAAATGGCTTCGTTTCCTATTTCATTTTCAGCAATATGATTCGCAAATTCAAATGAATTTTTCCAATATCCTGTAATATATAAATGATTTCCATTAATCTCTAATATGTCAGGCTCCACAGTTACAATTCCCTCTAATGTGTGCATGACTGTTCCTGATAACATTAGTTCCTCCAGTGACGCCCAATCATATTTTTCTTTAATAGATTCAGCAGCCCGTTTGCCACAAGCCCAGCCGTAGCGCATCAAAAATCCTTTTGCACGTTCTTTACCTAACGTGTTTATTAAGTCACCACGTAAAATCCCCAATGCTTCTACAGAAATTAACCCCATTCTTTTGTCATGAAGTTTAATGATCCCTGTACGCGGATTAATATCAATTAAGTTTTGCAGCAGTAATCTATTTGCTTTCATCAATATATCTCCCTCACTTCATAGCGTGTTAATTTTCATAAGGATTCTATACAATAGTTAGTAATACAAAAACACCTATTGTAACCGCTTTCAACAAGTTCTATAAAAAATCCTCTTTTATCATTAAGAAAAAATGGTGATGTATTATTTTAATACATCACCATTTTTCACTAATCATTTGACATTTTCAACCACAACGGAAATCCCTTGACCTACTCCGATACACATGGATGCCAATCCTAACTTCGCTTCCCTTTTTTGCATCTCGTAAATAAGTGTAGTTAAAATACGCGTTCCACTAGCTCCAAGTGGATGACCTAATGCAATTGCACCACCGTTTACATTTACTTTTTCTATGTCTAAATCAAGCTGTTTCACACACTCTAACGATTGGGAGGCGAACGCTTCATTAATCTCCACCAAATCAAAGTCGGAAGCAGTTAGACCATATTTTTTCATTAACTTTTTTGTCGAGTAAATCGGACCCAGCCCCATCATAGAAGGAGCCAATCCAGCAGTAGCCGAACCTACGAATTTAACAAGTGGCGTTAAATTTAGTTCTTTGGCCAATTCTGCACTCATTAACATAACACCTGAAGCACCGTCATTTATGCCACTTGCATTTCCTGCCGTGATAGTTCCGTCATTAAATAAAGGACGTAATGTGCTTAGTTTATCCAGTGTGGTATCAGGGCGTGGATGTTCATCCGTGTCTATAATTGTTTCCAGTCCTTTACGATCCTTAATTGTCACTGGAATAATTTCATCTTTAAAACGGCCTGACTCCATCGCTTTCTTTGTAAGCTGTTGACTACGATAAGCGAAAGCATCCTGGTCTTGCCGTGAAATATTGCATTGCACTGCAACATTTTCTGCAGTTTGCGGCATGGTTTCCGTACCATACATACGATCTAGTTCAGAGTTTTTAAATCGCCAGCCCATTGTAGTATCTACTAAACCAATATCTCCGCGTGGATAATCCGTTTCGGGCTTCGCCATGACAAAAGGTGCCCTCGTCATACTTTCAGTTCCACCAGCAATGATAACATCACATTCACCCGAAAGAATAGAACGCGCGCCTAAACTCACAGCATCTAAGCTGGAGCCACATAGACGGTTTACAGTCGTACCACTGACTGTTTCAGGTAATCCAGCGAGTAGCAAAGACATCCTAGCGACATTTCGATTGTCTTCTCCAGCACCGTTGGCATTGCCTATAATAACATCATCGATAATCTCAGGAGAAACTTCGGGATTCCGTTCGACTAGTGCTTTAATAACGATAGCTGCTAAATCATCTGGACGGACGGACTTGAATTGTCCTTTATATCTACCGATAGGCGTCCGAACTGCATCTACGATAACTACTTCACGTTTCATACTTTCCCCTCCTGTAATAGTTCATTACTAATAGTATAAAACGCAGTGGTATTGGCTTGTACCTCTTCTATCGTGCTATCTCCCATTAACTCAACTAGTTCATAATTATCGCCTTGCCATTTGAATACCGCTAAGTCAGTAATAATTGTCTCCGCTACACGTTCGGATGTGATGGGGAAAGTGCATTCATCTACAAGTTTGGGTCTTCCATCATTCGCCACATGATTTGTTGTAATAATAATCTTTTTTGCTCCTTCAAGTAAATCCATTGCACCACCAACACCAATAATATCTTTTCCTGGAATTGCCCAGTTCGCAATTCGTCCTCTGGAGTCAATTTGCAAAGCACCAAGGATGGCAACGTCAATATGCCCTCCACGGATCATTGCAAATGAATCCGCACTACTGAAATATGAAGCGCCCAACGCTTCGCCAACAGGGAGTTTTCCAGCATTGACTATTAGCGGATCTATATCCTTTTCTTCAACAGAAGTAACACCTAACAGTCCATTTTCTGTATGTAAAGTGTATAATCCATCGTCAATATAATTAGCAACTAATGTTGGTATTCCAATTCCTAAATTAACAAATGAATAAGGTTCAAGTTCATCTGCGGCGCGTTTTGCTATTAGTTCCCTTTTATTTCCCAATGCTATTCACCCCATCTTTCGTTAATATCAGTTCACTCTTCACAATTGCATCTACAAATAAGTGCGGTGTAGCTATTTCATCTGGATCTAGCTCTCCAACATCAACAATTTCATCGACTTCTGCAATAACGTAGTTTGCTGCAGTTGCCATATTAGGATTAAAATTTCGAGCGGTCTTATAATAAACTAAATTACCTAATCGATCTGCTTTCCACGCTTTAATAATCGCAACATCTGCTTTCAACCCTTCCTGTAACAGATAGGTTTCACCATTAATTTCTTTCGTTTCTTTTCCTCTTGCCAAATCAGTACCCACAGCTGTTTTCGTATAAAAACCACCGAGACCTGCTCCCCCTGATCTAATCGCTTCAGATAATGTTCCTTGTGGTAATAGCTCAATCTCAAGTTTTCCTTCATTATAATACTTTGCCACATCGCGATTACTTGTAAAGTACGATCCAATCGCTTTCTTGATCTTTCCTTGTCTAAGCAAAATACCTAGACCTTCACCAGCTTCCCCAACGTTATTACTAATGACTGTCAATCCAGAGATGTCATGTCTTGTTAAGTGTTCAATGATGGATAAAGGACTGCCAACTAATCCAAATCCACCAACCATCAAAGTGTGGTTAGATTTAATTTCTTTCAAGGCGTCTTCAATAGAAAATAGTTTGTCTAAATACATCTCTTCACCTCTTCATTATTTTTCAAGTAGAGCTAGTATAGATTTTTCGACCTCTGGCTGCCGTTCGAACATAAGTGTGTAATGATTTGCCGGAACTTCAATGCTTGTTAGACTATTTGCTGTCTCTATTGTTTCGTTATATGTCTCTCTGGTGAAAAGTGAATCCTTTTGCCCTAATTTCCCATATGCAATGACGAGTAAAATTGGAGATGTCACTTGTTGGAAAACTTCTTTGGGTTGGAAATCGTAAAAACTATTAAAGTCTTTTTCCATAGCAGTCGCTTGCGATTTATGACGATAACCCTTTTCGTTTTTTTTCACTTCATATCGTGTAATTTCTTCAACAACCTCATCCCACTGAACATCTAATGAGTCATAAATGATTTTCGTTTGATTCACGTAGTCATCTTCTGATTCATATACCTTTTCCAAACGGCTAAGTGATGGAACGATTAATTCGCGTTGACGTTCTTCGGTAGTACCCGCGCCATCTAGTAAAATTAATGCCGCTACATCTATTTCACTAGCCACCTGAGCACAAATGTAAGCCCCCATTGAGTAGCCCATTAAAATGGGCTTTTCAATTTCATACTTTTTAATGAATGCTTTTAAATCTTCAGCATGTCGAAACAGAGAAGTTTGTTTATCGGCAGAACTACTATTGCCCCTCCCACGTAAATCATAACTAATAAACCGATAATCTTTCTCCAGCAATTGTCTATAATGATAAAAAGTTTTATGGTTACCCGTGAGACCATGAATCGCAATAATGGTCTTCTTTTCTTCAGGTATATCGCATACTGCAAGTTTTATGTTTTTATGAATCTCAACTTCTTTTAACATGATTGAATCCTCCTCTTAATCCACTTGATAGACAGTATATTTAACACCTGTAGGTAAACGTTGACCTGTCGAGATAAAGATTCTTTTATTCATCCAATCATATTTTTTAGAGGCAGTTTCAAATATTGGATTTGTACGGAAATAATATTCGTCTACAGTCACTTCTTCATTACGATCAAGACGTTCCAACACTTCTATAGGTCCTGTTCGGATACCACGATAAGACATCATGATTAATTCTTTATCATCTGTTTCTAATAGAATGCGCACGTCTTGGATAATTGTTCCATCCTCTCTGACTGTAATCCAATCATCACCGCCTGGAATAACTTTTCCCTTAATTTCACTGCCGCCAAAGTGGCCACCTTCTACTCGAATAATTCGTCTTGTGCCAATTGGGGTAGTCCCAGGTAAGTGGGCTTTCTCTACAACTAGCTCTAAATCAAATAAGAAAGTAAGTTGTGGTGCTTTAAAATACGCCATTTGTAACTCTCTCCTTTTTTCTTCTGTATTTCTCGATTTTCGTTTCATCTAACTCAACACCTAAACCTGCTCCTGAAGGAATAATTACTTTGCCTTCTTTAAATTTCAGTGGATTTTTAACTAAATCGTCGGCAAGCCATGGTGGTCCGAACGATTCACAGCCGTATGTTAAATTGCGTATTGTACCGAATGCATGAATACTTGCTGCAGAACCGATTGAACTTTCGAGAGACGTACCGCCAAAACAAACTAATCCTGCTGATTCCGCGATAGCAGCAATCTTTAAGGTATTTCGCATACCACCTGATTTATGAATTTTAAGAGAGAATATATCAGCTGCTTTTTCTTGGACAAGTCTTTGCGCATCCTGGATTGTTGCAACACTTTCATCTGCCATTACCGGTACCTTTTTCATGCTAACAAGTTTTGCTGCACCCTCAAAATCAAGTGGTGAAAGTGGTTGTTCCAAAAAATCCACACCAGCATCATTCAAGCGTTCCATCCAACGAACGGCTGTTAACTTATCCCATGAACCGTTTGGATCAATACCAATTGTTGAGATACCGTTTAGACCTTCAGCAATTTTAATTGCTCGCTTTGCGTCATCTATTGGTTGATATTTACCCGCTTTGATTTTGAAGTCTCTATATTGTTTACTACTAACCAGTTCTTTCGCTTCTGCAATATCACCATCTGCATCACCTGTCGCAAGTGCCCATTTTACATCAATCGCTTCTTGGAATAATCCACCTAATAGTTGATGAACAGGGGCGTTATATATTTTACCTACTACATCGAAAAGTGCCATTTCAACTGTTGCTTTCGCGAAAGGATTAGCACGTACATGCCGGTCAAATAATTGGAGTAGCTGTTCAATATTTCTAGGGTCCTGATTAATTAGCAACGGTTTTAGATAACGCTCAATAACAAGCTGCATTGTCTCCACGCTTTCACCGTTCCACCAAATCCCTGGCGTTGTGCCTTCACCAATACCAATAAGCCCATTTTCTAATTCTACTTGGATCACTACAAAACTTTTCGTTGATACAATCTCTGTTGAAAATTGATGAGGTCTTTTAATCGGTACATCTACAATTACTGAACGGATTTGCTTAATCATAGTTTTCATTTTATATTCCCCTTTAATAGATATACTGTTGCCAAATAAGATTTAAAATTGTACGATATACGTACAAGATACAACCATATCGTACAACATAATATAATCATGAAAGTAGGTAGAATGTCAATGAAGAATTCTAATAATTCTATTAAAGATGCTGATTTCATCCAGTCAGTAGAACGTGGTTTACTAATTATTCAAGCTTTCTCAAATGAAAAACCAACACTTACGGTAAGTGAAGCTGCGAAAATCACGAATTTAAGTAGGCCTACCGTGCGCAGGGTTTTACTCACGCTGGAAAGTTTGGGATACGCGGAATCTGCTGATGGTCATTTCTCTTTAACTGCTCGGGTATTGTCCCTCGGATATGCCTATCTATCTTCTAAAAACATATGGGAGATCGCACATCCTCATATGCGAGATCTCGTAGAACAAACTGGTGAATCTACATCTATCTCCGTATTAAACGGAAATGAAATTGTCTATGTTGCCAGAATTCCTACGAAACGAATTATGATGATTGCTTTGGATGTCGGTTCAAGATTACCTGCATATGCAACTTCAATGGGACAAGTATTGCTCGCCAACTTATCTCCATCTGAACTGGAAAATTATTTTACTGATGCACACTTTACATCATTCACAGACAGAACAGTTAGTAGTAAATTAGAATTGACGGAAAGACTTACACAGATTAAGAACGATGGATGGGCCTTTGTTGAACAACAACTAGAAGAAGGCCTTAGTTCATTAGCTGCCCCCATTCGAAATAATGAAGGCAAAGTAGTTGCAGCTATCAATATTTCTTCACATGCAAATCGTATTAACAGAGAAATAGTGAATGATAAATTTCTTCCACTGTTATTAACAACTGCTGAAAAAATCAGTACCGACCTTTCGAAATCACACCGTATTGTGAGACTGTGAAAAGACTCGCTTGGTTCACATGACCGAGCGAGCCTTTTTACTATCCGAGTATTATGGATGCTCTTTGAGATGACGTCCATGAAAATCGTACCCTAATGAATGGGCTTGACTACACATCTTTCCGTTTGAACCAAATAAATGAAAAATACCATTGGGAAGGTATTATATTTCACGTGATGTTGACAACTAAATTAATAATGTGTATGGTAATGTGAATCAATTGACTCAAATGTATTACCATTGGAGGGATATTTTTCATTTAATACCTAGTATTCTAATTTGTTTAATTAAAAAGGGTGGTGTTATTATATAAAGTGGTTTGACATATTCAGCATGAAGGAAGTAAAAAGCAGAAAAATACTAATTTACTAGTCTTGATTTACCTACAAAAAGAATACACTTATAGAGGTGCAATTGTTTATATTCTCCAAACGATATATCCTCATCAATAATAATGAAAAGGGTGAAAGTTTATGAAAAAGTATACTATGCAACTTATGCTCGTTGTTTCACTAGTTTTTTTGTTAGTAGCTTGCGGGAATGACGAAGGTGCATCTGAAGGTAATGAAATAGAAACAGGAAAGAAATACGAACTTAGATTAGGAACCGTCATTAGTGAACCCCATCCTTGGGCAGATATGGCAGAATACTTCGCTGAAGAAGTTGAAAAACAAACTAACGGTAATGTTAAAGTGTCAATTCATGCGAATGGATCGTTAGGAAACGATGAAACGATTATAGAAGAATTACGTATGGGAACAGTCGATTTTATTATTGGCGGTGCTCAAAACGCAGCGGCATTTGTTCCTCAGTATCAAATTTTTGGAATTAGTTACTTGTTTGAAGATATGGATCACTTCGAGAAAGCAATCAGTAATGACAGTCCTTTATATGATTATTTGAAAACTGAATATGAAAACAGAAGTTTAGACATGAAGTTGTTGTCCTTAGCAGGTGGTGGAACGAGATACTTATCGAATAATAAAGGTGAGATCAAAACTCCAGAAGATTTAGACGGTATAAAAATGCGCATTCCAAGCTCACCAATTGAAAGTGAAGTCTGGTCCGCATTAGGGGCGTTGCCTACATCCCTTGCATGGAACGAATTGTACTCAGCTGTTCAAACAGGTGTCGTCAATTCATTTGAAAGTACGTTGAGTGGCTATACAGGTAGTAAGTTATACGAAGTGGCACCATATGTTAGTTTAACGGAACACCTTTACATGGCATCACACTTCTCAATGAGTGAGACAACGTACAATAAGTTACCCGCTGAGTATAACGAAATCATTGAAAAAGTGGCTATTGAGGCTGGGAAATTAGGTACGAAACGCGGTATTGAAATGGATAAAGAGTTACTTGAAGAATTGCCAAGTCTAAAAGTGACGACGACAGAAGTTGATAAACAAGCATTTATCGACATATTAACGCCACTACACGATAAGTTGGCAAAAGACTCTGAAGCCACTGATTTACTAGAAATTGTGAGAGAGTTGAAAGACTGACCGATTTAACTATTCGTTTTGCCAGTGTGAAAATCTAGGTTATAAACTGGCAAAACAACTATCTAATTAGCAAGATTATTGTATTTGTCAAAGGGGTTTTTATAGTGCTGTTTAAATTTAACAACTTCGTTGAACGATTTCTAACCTTTGTCTCTGTACTATTATTAGCTACCTTTATTATTGTTGTATTTGTGAAGGTTATTGCGAGAAACTATTTTGACATTCCGATGGTTTGGGCTGATGAATTTTCGCTACTCTGTTTCATGTGGACTGTGTTTTTAGGTGCAGCCATTGCTCTTCGACATAAGAAGCACTTTATTGTCGACTTGGCACCGTCTAAATTGAAATTAAACTTAGGTTTCGATATTTTATCACATTTCATCATTCTTTCACTCATCTACGTCATGATTGTTTACGGTTATAAATTTACTATGTCGGGTATGTCGCGTGCGTCAAATTCCTTACCTTTTACATTATCTTATTTCTTTGCCACGATTCCCGTTTCTGGGGTTGCGATGTTGTTATTTACAATCGAATTGATTATTACAGATACAAAGAAGTTTTTGAAATTAACTAGTAAAGAGGTGTATGTTGATTGAATCCACTCATTCTACTCCTCATCGTGTTCTTTGGTTTGATTTTCATACGTGTGCCGATTGCATTCGCTTTAGGGATTTCCTCTATGGTTACAATAATATATATCGATTTACCATTTACGAGTGTTATAAATCATATGTTCGCGAGCATTAACTCTTTTACACTTCTTGCCGTTCCATTCTTCCTTCTATTAGGTAGTTTAATGAATGACGGGGGCATTACAAATCGATTGATTAATTTCTCGAGAACACTCGTCGGTCATATTAAAGGCGGCCTCGGCCACATCAACATATTAGTGAGTATGATTATGGCGGGATTGTCTGGATCCGCCGCAGCAGATACTGCAGCTGTTGGATCCACATTAATCCCAGCAATGGTAAAAGAAAAATACGATGCAGGTTTTACAGTAGCGATTACGGCTGCGTCTTCCACGTTAGGTGTCATCATTCCACCTAGTATTATGATGGTGGTGTACGGTGCAATGGCCCAAGTTTCAATTGGAAAGCTTTTTTTAGCCGGTATTGTGCCAGGTATATTAATTGGTTTAGTTCAAATGGGATATACATACTACATGGCTGTTAAGCATGACTACCCTGCTTACCCAAGAGCAACGATAAAAGAAGTACGAACTTCATTTAAGCAAGCTGTGGCTACATTATTATTACCGGTCATTATTTTAGGTGGAATTGTAGGTGGGTTTTTCACACCGACTGAAGCCGCTGTTATTGCTGTTTTTTATGCTTTAGTACTTATGTTTTTTTACAAATCCTTAAAAGTAAAAGAGTTACCAAGGATTTTAAAGGAGTCAGTCATTATGTATTCCTTGCCAATGTTCGCAATCGCGACTGCAGGTATTATGGGCTGGCTCATCGGTTATTTACATGCACCTGAATTGGTTGCGGATTTCATTACGAATATAACTACATCATCTTCTGGTATATATTTAATGATCGTTGCTTTTCTACTAGTAGTTGGAACATTTTTAAGTCCTTTGGAAGCAATCATTATTTTCTTACCAATTCTTATGAAGTTGGGGGCAATTGCCAATTTAGACCCAGTTCATATGGGCATCATCGTTTGTTTAACGTTAGCAGTTGGTATGGTGACGCCGCCTTATGGTATTTGTTTACTCATTGCGACGCAAATTGCGGAAATCTCCACACCGCGCGCATTTTTAGCAGTTTTGCCGATCATTGGGTTAACATTAGGTGTCATTTTACTCGGTGTATTTGTACCAAACCTGTTTTTATTTCTCCCTAATTTACTAATGCCTGATTAAAAAAACATCCACGAATAACATTTTAAATGGAGAGGAAAGATTGATGATGTATTCATTTATTAAAACACCGGAACAGAGGAAGTTAATAGAACAAATAGAAGCGTTAAAGCCTTCGTTTCGTGCACGCGAACCTGAACTAGATGCACTAGGTTCATTTCCTTTTAAAGATATAGAAGAACTTAAACAAATCAACTATCATTTGTTAACGTTACCGAAAGAAAATGGCGGGCAAGGTTTTGGATTGTATGAATATATATTAGCGCAAGAGGCTATTTCTGAAGGTAGTGGCTCGACCGGTTTATCGATTGGTTGGCATAATGGAATTGTGCTTGAATATGCGGAAAACCGCCACTGGAATGAACAGGCTGGTCAGTTTTTAGTAAAGGAAATACGAAAAGGTGCTCTCATTAACTCGCTTGGTACGGAAAATAATACTGGAAGTCCGACGCGAGGTGGATTGCCACAGACGAATGCAGTTGCTGATGGTGATGATCTAATCATAAATGGCGAGAAGACTTACGCCTCACTATCACCCGTTCTCGATTATTTTCTTGTTTCCGCAACGACTGAAGAAAAAGAAGTTGAGCACATTATGATTCCGCGTACAGCTACTGGTATATCTATTGAACAGTCGTGGGATAGTTTAGCTATGCGAGGTACCGCGAGTGATACAGTAGTATTTAACAACGTCCGTGTGCCAAGGATAAATATTTTGAAGAAAAACAAACCTGTTGAACCTGTATCAAAGGGTTGGTTACTTCATATTCCTGCTTGCTATATCGGAATTGCAGCGGCGGCAAGAAATTATGCTCTGGAATTTGCCACTTCCTATGTACCTGTCTCACTTGGTAAATCCATTGCCGAAGTGCCATCCATTAGTCAAAAGATCGGGGATATGGAGCTAGAGCTGTCTACAGCGAGACATTTATTGTACGGAACGATTGAACGCTATGAAGCAGCGACTGATAAAACAACTTTTGAAGAGTCATTAGATGTAACGAAAATAGCCGTTACAAGTGCGGCAATATCGATTGTTAATACAGCGATGGAAATTGTTGGTTCACGTGCATTGTCTGAGTCGAATCCCATGCACCGTTACTATTTAAATGTCAGAGCCGGCCTATATAATCCCCCGATGAACGACGTCGTTATTTCTAAAATGGCGAATAATGCGATTCAATCGATGAAAAAGTCTACAATGAAATAATTTAATAAGCAATACAATTATCCACAGTGATTCGAACAACTATAAATACAATAAAGCACCGCAAATTGCGGTGCTTTATTTCATATATTATTTAAAAAAATGTATTTTTTATACTTAAATCACATTTTCACATCTCATAAGCTCGTTCTTAACAAACACAGATGGAAGGTGTTTTCTATTATCGGAAGTAGCATACTTTATATAGCTAAGTATTGTGGCAGTAAATTACTTCTCAAGAAATTCTGGTTGTTCGTTTGTAATTCGTTCCCATAATGGTTGAAAACTAAACCATCCAGCTAATGATGTTCCTAATTCTTGTGCTGTATCTTCGGCAACTTCATCTGAAATAATTTTAGGTGTTCCTACAGCTTCCGCCATTAATTGCTGTTGACAACACTTCTCCATTGTTATAAACCACCAGGCAGCTTCGTCAATTGTTTGACCGACAGTTAAAAGACCATGATTTTGCAATATTAACGCCTTCTGGTTCTCAAGTAACTCACCCAATTTTTTCCCTTCACTATAGTCTAATACTACCCCATTAAATTCTTCATATAAACCATGCCTATTAAAAAACACACATGAATCTTGTGAAATCGGATCCAATGATCGTCCTAATGCTGACCAAGTGGTACCAAACGTAGAATGCGCATGGGTAACAGCATTTACATGTGGCAATGCTTCATGTATTTGTGAGTGGATAGCTAATCCTGCTGCATTTACAACAGAATCTTTTTTCCCTTCAATAATCTCTCCTTTGAAATTAGCTAGTACTAAATCTGATACTTTCATTTGACTGAAGTGTTTGCCAAAAGGGTTCACCCAAAATAATTCAGGATGTTCTGGGTCTCTTACTGTCATATGTCCAGCTATGCCATTATCAAATCCAAATCGCGAAAACAGTCTAAATGCCCCTGCCAATCGTTCTTTTATATGTGTTCGTTCTTCTTCATATGTTGCAAACTCTGGTGGTGTTGGAAAAGTAAATTCTGCTTTCATAATATCTCTTACCTCCATAAATTTAGTTTGATTATTACTATACATCGAGCATACTTTACAACGCGAAGTTATAAGTCAATTCAACTAAATGTTTTCAAGTTGAGTGTATGCTTTTTTAACTAATTCATATTGACAATACTATATTCAGTTCTTTCTATCCTACAATAGGTTACAGAAAATAATTGCTATTGAACCATACAAATATGTAGAGCACCATCCCTGTTAAATCAAGATTTATATTTTAAAATGAACTTTCAAGTGCCTTAATAATACAAATTACTCTACTAGTTAACTGAAGTTACAGTATCCAAAGATCGTCCTTTCATTAAATAAAGTATTATAAATAGTAATCTTATTACTCGACCTCCATCCCGCTTCCCATTTCCTTATACGGAAACTTTTTTCTATGATAACATATATTTTAAAATATCGCGAGTGGAATTCTAATAATTTCACTTATTCAATCTTCTTTTCCGCTATTCATACTACAAGATTCTTGAAATCTATTGAATACAAAAAACCTATGCGTGAAATCTCATAGGCTTTAAAAGTATTCATAGTTATTTTTGCTTAGTAAGTATTTTTAACACTACATATATATCAAGTTTTATTGAACAATACCTTAACGAAACTTTTATCTCTTAATCAACTTCACCACTTCATTCAGCAGTAAAGGTAAAATACTCAAACTACAAATAATTAACCAATCTAACACACCTAATGAATTCACACTGAACAATTTAGCGAATGGACCTATTGAAACGATTGCCACTTGTAACACCACTCCTAGTAGAATGGAGTAGATGAGATATTTGTTTTTAAAGATCCCTGCCTTGAAAACGGAGCGATTTATAGACCTGAAATTTAACGAATGGATTAATTGCGAAAAGCTGAGAGCAAGAAATGCCATCGTTTGTCCGTGCATTAATGCGCTATCAGAAATATTTTGCGTATTCATGGAGAACACACTACCAGAATAGCCACCTGATGAATATATGCCAATAGCAAACGCGACCAATGTCACGGCTCCAATCAGTAAGCCATTTAGTATAAGGAAGGCAATCATGCCATGGAAAATACTTTCTTTTCGATGACGTGGTTTTTCACTCATAACATCCGCTTCTTCTGGGTCTACTCCAAGAGACAATGCTGGGAATGAATCTGTTACTAAGTTAATCCAGAGAATATGAACAGGACGAAGAATAACCGGCCAGCCGAGGAGAATTGCTGTAAATAATGCAATGATCTCTCCTAGATTACAAGACAGTAGGAAGATAATGGCCTTTTTGATGTTTCGGTAGATTGTTCGTCCTTCTTCCACGGCTTTAACGATTGAACCGAAGTTATCATCCGTTAAAATCATGTCCGATGCACCTTTTGCCACATCCGTTCCCGTTATCCCCATCGCTACGCCAATATCCGCAGATTTTAGAGAAGGTGCATCATTAACGCCGTCACCTGTCATCGATACGGTATTACCTTTCGCTTTGAGTGCTTGGACAATCTTCACTTTATGTTCAGGAGACACACGTGCATAGACATTAAGCTGACTACTTTTTTCATTCAACTCCACTTCTGTTAATGATTCAATCATTTCCCCGTCAATCACTTCCGATTTATCATTAGCAATGCCGAGCTCTTTCGCAATTGCAAATGCTGTGTCTCGATGATCTCCTGTAATCATTACTGTGCGAATACCCGCTCTTTTCGTTACTTGAATAGCTTCTTTTACTTCTTCACGTGGAGGATCAATCATCCCAACCAAACCTATGAAAATTAAATTATCTTCCGTAATTCCGTGATTGGTCAATTGTGCTGAATCCACTTTTTTATAAGCACAACCAAGTACACGAAGAGCTTCATTCGATAATTTTGAAGCATGTTCCAATATTAAATTTTTATGGTCCTCATCCATTGGTTTGGTACCTTCCGCTGTTTCATACTGAGTACACTTCGCTAGTAAGCCGTCGATTGCCCCTTTTGTATGAGTATACAGATTTCTGTCATACGTATGGACAGTCGTCATCAATTTCCTACCTGAATCAAATGGGATCTCATCTAGACGGGGATGCTTAACATATAACTCATTCCTGTTTAATCCATACTGATATGCCGCCACAAGAAGTGCTATTTCTGTTGGGTCACCCGTTTCATTTCCATTTGAAAAGGTCGCGTCATTGCATAAGGTGATATTCTCAAAAAGCAATTGATGCACAGGATTTTCAAAGCTAGCTTCTACTAACGGACTCGAATGACCATCTGCGAAGAAATGAGTTACTGTCATTTTATTCTGTGTTAATGTTCCTGTTTTATCTGAACAAATCACATTCACCGAGCCAAGCGCTTCAACTGCTGGTAAATTTCGTATTATGACATGTTGCCTGATCATGCGTTGCACACCGATTGCTAGAACGATTGAAACTATAGCTGGCATCCCTTCTGGAATAGCTGCAACTGCTAGACTGACGGATAACATGAACATGTCAAGGAGATCACGTCCTTGAAGCATACCTATACCGAAAATCAAAACACAGATCACAATTGCAGCGATACTTAAATATTTACCTAATTGTGCAAGACTCTGTTGTAAAGGCGTTTGTGTACTAGAATCGTTATCAAGCATGGCTGCTACTTTTCCAATCTCAGTAGTCATACCTGTTTCAACAGCAATTCCAGTCGCACGTCCGTAAGTTGTTAGCGTGGACATGAACGCCATGTTTTTTTGATCCCCAATAGGTAAAGTAAGATCTCCAGTAAATCCAGCATCTTTCTCTACCGGTACTGATTCCCCTGTTAATGCCGCTTCATCTATTTTCAAGTCGACGGATTCTATAAGCTGCATATCACACGGCACGTATCTACCGGCATCTAGTAAGACTACGTCTCCAGGCACAACGTGTTCAGACGGGATTTCTCGTTGTACGCCATCTCTACGCACAAGAGCATTCGGTGTAGCCATACTTTTTAATGCTTCTAACGCATCTTCTGCTTTCGATTCCTGAACGAGTCCAACCATCGCATTGATGACAATCACCAATCCAATAATGATGGAATCTACAAACTCTCCAAGTAAACCCGAGATAACCGCTGCAACAATCAGTAAGTAAATAAGCACATTGTTAATCTGAGAGAATATCCGCTTAAGTAATGAACGACTCTTTGCACTTGCAAGCTTATTAGCACCAAATGTTTCTACCCTTTTTTGCACTTCTTCTTCACTTAAACCAACTAATGGATCTGTAGTCGTCAGTTGCTTCTCTTTTTCTAGCGGCATGTAGTCACTTCCTATTGAATATCTGGTTTATTTTAATACATCATATGTTTTTTTACTGTATAATTATCTAATAAATATAAGAATGTACTTCAATAAGGAGGTATCGTATGAAGATTGCCCCGATCACATATTCTTATGAACTTCAGAACATAATTAAGCATTCACATCATTTGGATCAAGGCTTGTCGGAAGTAGATGTAATTGATTACATCAGCAAGTTGCCAAAGATTGATGTAATGGATATGTATATTGATCATCATACAGGTAACGTAACTAGTCCAGTCATTTACAAAGCAATCTCACAAGCTTTTGGGTTCAATTTAGAACGTGTTCCCGTGTTGACCAAAGAAAAGATCCGTACTTTTGAGATTCCACTATCAACGAATTTGGAGGATTGCAATAGTTTCCCTTCAGAAACCATTTTAGATTTATATTTGGCGCATCATCATCATCACGTGACAGGTGACGATATGCGTACAATGATTAACCACTATTTCGGCATGAATTTAGCTGGCATTGATGGATTGGGAAAGACCAGAATTTCTTTGTATTCAAAAGGCCAGTGGCTCGTGAAAGATGAAAAAGACTTATTCGTCATTCATACTGGAACCAAAGATGTAAACGTGAAAATCTACGGCACAAACTACTTCAAGGAGCATACTGGATCGAAAAACATACCGACTGAATTACAACAATCTTTAACAAACCTTGGATACAGTTATAATCAGCAAGTAGATACGTATTACTTTTCAAACCCTTCAGGACTGTCCGTTACCAATGCCTTTAAAGGTGAAACAATAGAGGCAATCATAAGAGTGACAAATACAGTATACAAAAATATCTGACTATGAAATAACGCGGAGAAGAGGCAGCTGTAGCCTCTTCTCCGCGTTATTCACTTTCCAAAGGAAGACAGAAACTTCACGCGATCCCCCATTGGAGGTATCGTATTATCTATTAATGAAACTTCGAGGACTGACGGCCCCTTGGTATTCATAAGCTCGTCTATCACTTCCTGCGTTAGATCCTCCATCACTTCAATTCGTTTACTCGGTATATTCATAGCCACCGCCATAGCTCCAATATTCACCGGTTCTTGTTCAAATGATGGATGGGAGCGTTTATATTGTAACGAATGTCCATGATAGACCATTCCCAAACGCGCATTATTCATCACAACAAATAAAATCGGTAACTTATGCTCTTTGGCAGTCAAGATTTCCATACCATGCATGAAGAAACACCCGTCACCCGTAACGCAAACTACTGGACGTTCAGGTTCAGCAAGCTTCGTACCAATGGCAGAACCTATGCCGCTCCCCATTGCCCCAAAATGCACATTAATATCAAATGAGTCGGGCTCTACCACGTTCATGTCATGAATGATATACGCCATGAACTCACCGATATCGACGGTATATCTAGTATTGCGGGGAGCGTAATTTTGCAGACGCATCAATACATTTTTCGTATTGTACTCTTCACTATCTACCATTCCTATTTCCTGTTTAATAAACGCTTGTTCTTTGGTCGGCAAGTTTAAACTTTTTAATTCATCTAGTAACGCGGTCAAACTTAAATTTATATCTCCCCAAACAGCAGCATCCACTTCATATTTACGATTAAAAACGGATGAATCGTAATCCAATTGTATGGTATATCGATTTTCAGTAAGATTGACGTTCCAATTATTCGTAGCCGTCTCGCCTAAACTAGAGCCAACTACAAGTAAAGCTTCACCATTTTGTCCATTGATCAATGCAGAAGCTGCGTCATGACCAGCAAAGCCGAATACACCGGCAAGTAGTGGATGATTATCCGTAATATAGCCTTTTGCCTGTGGTGTTGTAATGATTGGCCATTGAAGCATCTCCGCTAGCTCAAGTAACTGATTGACAGAGTTCCTAATACCTTGTCCTACAAAGATATATCCATCCTGTTTACTAGCAATCTCTCTTGCCACAGATTGTATGATGTTTTGATCTGGAACAATCGGGGTTCTTTTTGGTAGCTTCGGTATTTTGGGAGATTCAATTTGATTGATCTGGATATCTATTGGCATGGCGATATGAACAGGACCTGGTACACCAGAAACCGCTAGTTCACATGCCTTTGCTACCTCGTTAAGTAAATCCTTCGAATCCGTTACGGTTACACTATATTTCGTCACTGATTTAAAAAGTGGTTCAGCATCCAATTCTTGAGAAGCATTTAAACCGACAGTATCGACGGGAACTGCGCCCGTCAAAAATAAAACTGGGACATGTTCACGCATGGCATTTGCGGCACCCGTTAGTAGATTGGTACCACCAGGTCCACTGCATCCAATACACACACTCATAGTAGCTGTATATTTGGCATATGCAACTGCCATATAGGCAGCTGCGCCTTCATGCTTTGTAACAATAGGCGTCAGTTCAGGTATTTCATACAACTCATCAAAAAAAGCATTGACAGAACCTGCTGGGATGCCAAAAACATGTTTTACTCCTGTAGCCGTTAAATAATCCAATACTGCACGAACAGCTTTCATAACAACTCTCCTTTAGTAACCAGATATGTGCTTTCGAATTCATTGACCTTTAGCGGTACATTAAAGTAATAACCTTGCATAATATAACATTCTCTCGAAGCCAAAAATTCGGCTTGTTCCAGTGTTTCGACACCTTCAGCTACTACATCTAATCCCAGATTTTTTGCTAAAGTGATAATTGTATTTGCGATGGCTGAATTATCGTCATTGCTTTTCAATTCTCGAATAAATGATTTATCTATTTTCAAAGCATTAATCGGCAAATTTTTCAAATACCCCAATGAGGAATAGCCTGTACCAAAGTCATCAATGGACATCTTGATTCCGATTGCCTGTAACTTTTTCATTGTCTGGATAGTCAGTTCTGTATTTTTAATGATTTGGTTTTCCGTAATTTCAAGACATAAAAGCTTTGGTGATACGCCTACTTCATCCAAAATCCCTTTAACCGTTTGGAATAAATTATTTTGTTCAAACTGGCGGGCTGATAAATTTACGGATACTATAATCGATGGATACCCTTTTGCTTGCCACTGCTTGATTTGGTTACATGCCTTTCTGATCACCCACTCTCCGATAGGAACGATTAGTCCAGTCTCCTCTGCCAGCGGGATAAATCGATCCGGCGAAATTAACCCTTCTGTTGAATGATTCCATCTCAATAACGCTTCAGTTCCAATGAGTGTATGTGTACTGTAATCAATTTGTGGTTGAAAATAAATTTCCAACTCCTCACGATCAAGTGCTTTATATAAAGCGTTTTCAAGTTTCACATTTTCAAACGTCCTAATATCCATCGCCAAGTGATAAAATTGATAACTGCTACCAGATACGGTTTTAGACTGATACATCGCAATATCTGCGTTTTTTATCAATAACTCCGCCGTTTGTCCATCTTGCGGAAATAAACTAACCCCTATACTGCTGTGGATATGCATTTCATGGCCTTTCAGATTGAATGGCTTGTTAAATTGATCCACAATCTTTTCGGCCACCTCTATCACTTCCGCTTCAGATTCAATATAAGGCAAGTAGATAACAAATTCGTCCCCGCCTTGACGTGAAGCTGTAGCCCCTTCAGGAAGGCACGCGGATATACGTCTTGCTACATGTACCAATAAAATATCGCCATAGCTATGCCCTAATAAGTCATTGACTGATTTGAAACGATCCAAGTCCATAAACAGGACCGCTGCTTTTTCTTTACGAGAATGAGCAATGCTCAAACCTTGTTGCATTCGATCCTTTAATAGCACTCGGTTGGGTAGATCGGTCAAGCTATCATAATACGCATGGTATCTGATTTCTTTCTCCATCTTCTTTCTTTCGGAAATATCTTTAAACGTAACGACTTCCCCAACCATTCTATCGCCTTCCTTGATAGAAGACCTAACATATTCTACAGGGAAATTAGACTGATCTCGCCTAAAAAATGTAACTTCATCAAGATTCGTATGGTTTTCATTGTAAATAATACTGACAGGTTTACCTATTAGTTCATTCTTACTATTATAGCCGAGCGTCGTAGCAGCCGCCGGATTACAAAACGTAATGACGCCATGTAAATCCAACCCGAATATCCCTTCACCTGCCGAATGGAGAATTAGTTCTTTCTCCCGGCTAAGCCGCTGTAATTCTTTCATTGTTGTTTCCAGTTCGTTGTTCTTTTCGGTTATCTCTTCAGTTCGCTGTTTTATGATCGACTCTTGCTTTTCCATATTCAATAAGTTTAATAAAGTGGAAGCCGTTGTATCGACAATAGATTGCGTCAGCTGTTGACTAGCCTGGGAGTAATTCGGATTTTTTTTAAACAGGTCTGCAATAACTATTAAACCTAATACTTTACCCATGGAAACGATAGGAAGTATAAACATCGATTGAATGCCAAAGTGTCGACATGCTTTATGGTTCACTCGATCGTCTGAAAAGACATCTGGAATGAGTTCTGCTTTTCTAGTTGCGATCACTTCCTCGAACACTTTATCATTTTCCACATCAAATTTTATCTCGTCATGGGATTTAACCCACGCTTCTACCGACCAGTCGCTCTTACGATTAATTGTTGTAGGCTTAATCTTCATATGAACTAATGGATCAACTAAATGTATCCCTATATTATTATTTCCAAGCACCTTTTCTATATAAAGAAAACATATATCCAGCGCTTCCTGCATGGTAGAACATAGTGATAAATCCCGAGTTATATCCAACAATAATTGCTTTTCCTTAATAAGTTCTTCTTTATGCGTTAACAGTTTGGCATTTTGAATAGCAACAGCAGCCATATTGACATAAGATTGGACCGTTTGAATCTCAATCTCCGTCAGGTTCATCGGTGTTCCATAGTCGAACAAGAAAACTAGTCCAAATAATTCCGTCTCGCCAGTAATGGGCAAAACCAATAGAGATTTTATCTTAAACGCTTCGACTGCCCTTGGGTCAGGTCGATGATCTTTGGATGTATCCGGTATATATATCGTTCGTTGTGTTTCAATTACTTCTTTCGCCAGCAAATCGAAGTCGGTATCAATTGTATGCATATCGAGCGTCATGCCATTGATCACTTCAGGTTTTCCTACGAAGCCCCTGAACGATCCATCTTGTTGTGGCAAATAAATTCCGACCGAGTCACATCGAACAATCTCCTCTGAGATAGCAGTCACTACGTGATTCAGTACATCTCTTAACTCTAGCTTTGTATTTATTAGCTTTGTTATATTCGCTAGTCGAAGATATCTAGTTTGATCTTTCACTATTCATACCTCCTCTTCTGCCCAATGTATTCTCTATTGATAGTATATTTAATACCCTCATCTAGTGAGATATCACCTCTTACTCTACTATTCGACAAAATATTTAAAATAGCCTTTTAGTAGATGATACAACTATATTAAATATATAACGAATAGGAGTATTATGTATAAGTATATAGTAGCAATAACAAATATCATGACAAAGTGCCCCCTCAACGGTAGATTCGCTGCCAAGAGTTTATAAACTTGTATAGTTAGTTTTCAAACGACAATATAACTACATTTGCTCTAGGTTTAGTGACAGTTGCAATAGGTTCAATCTAAAAATTACCCCTCTCTTTTCGCCCGCTCCACTAAGCCTTCGTTTTTTTCACATGCTCAACTTTCCAACTATTATAAATAACGAATTTTAAAATTTGAATTTTAGTTCAGGTATGTTAGTATAGAAACTAAGTTAATAGCTCGGGTTTGAGTAACTGAGAAGACCTCAAGAAGTGATTGCGCATAATGCAATCACTATCTTGGGGTCTTTTTTTGTTCTCTAATCCTCTATAAAAGGGAGATGAAAGAAATGACAACATTTTCATCAATGAATCGAAATGAAATCGCGAATACGTTACGTACTGAGAATTTTGACGTTTTAATTATAGGTGGCGGCATTACCGGTGCTGGCATCGCATTGGATGCGGCGGCAAGAGGGATGAAAACTGCACTTATTGAAATGCAGGATTTCGCTTCAGGTACGTCTAGTCGTTCGACCAAACTTGTCCACGGCGGATTACGTTATTTAAAACAATTTGAAATTAAAGAAGTTGCCGAATTGGGGAAGGAACGCGCGATTGTCTACGAAAATGGTCCACATGTTACAACACCTGAATGGATGCTATTGCCGTTTCATAAAGGTGGTACATTCGGTCCTACAACCACAGCTCTTGGATTAAAAGTATATGACTTACTAGCTGGAGTTAAGCGCAGTGAACGAAGAAGAATGCTGAATCTCGAACAAACTATACAACGGGCTCCCCTAATCAAAAGGGAAGGTCTTCAAGGAAGCGGCTATTATGTAGAATATCGCACAGATGATGCGCGCCTTACAATTGAAGTTGCTAAATCAGCTGCGGAAAAAGGCGCAACTCTGTTGAATTACGCAAAAGCGGAAGGTTTCATCTACAATGACCACAACCTACTATCAGGCGTTCAAGTCCGCGACATGATCACAAACGAAATGATGTCTGTACACGCGACAAAAGTGATCAACGCTGCAGGTCCATGGGTTGATGAAGTGAAAGAGTTCGATGGCCACTCCAACGGTAAAAACTTGATATTGTCCAAAGGGATTCATCTTGTATTTGATCAAAGCGTATTCCCTTTACATCAAGCAATCTATTTTGATACACCTGACAAACGTATGATTTTTGCAGTACCACGTGATGGTAAGGCATATGTCGGAACAACGGATACATTCTTTGATGGTGACCCGAAAGAAATGCAAATCACAGAAGATGATCGCACATATATTTTAAATGCCATTCACTATATGTTCCCGGATGTATCTGTTACTGAAAAAGATGTTGAATCCAGTTGGGCAGGTGTTCGACCACTGATTCATGAAGACGGTAAAAACCCCTCCGAGATTTCTCGTAAGGATGAAATTTGGGAATCCGAACGGGGACTAATCACCATTGCTGGGGGTAAACTAACAGGCTACCGTAAAATGGCGGAAACTGTTGTGAATAAAATCTCTACTCTTTTGCAACAAGAAAAAGGATTACATTTCAAACGATCCACTACGAAAAACATGCCCATCTCGGGTGGGGATGTCGGTGGTTCCGCTCATTACTCTCGCTACTTCAACCAAGCTATCAGCCGTGGTATGTTGCTCGGTTTCACTGAACGCGAAAGTCGACATTTAGCCGCTCTATATGGCTCTAACGTGGATAAAGTACTAACGATTCCTTATGATAAATCCGAATCTATGCCACGTATTCTTTATGTTAAGTTACGCTATGCGATTGAACATGAGATGACTGTGAAACCAACTGATTTCTTCATTCGACGTACAGGAGATTTGTTCTTCAATATTAAAAACGTGCAAGACGCAAAAGAAGATGTACTAGTTAAAATGGGTCAATTGTTGAACTGGTCTGCAGAAGAACAGAAGCGTTATCAGTTAGAATTGGAAGACGAGTTACTAAAGTCAACATCTGTTGTGTAAATACTATAATATAAACGTATATCTATAAACGGGGGTTACTTTATATGTCTTTTCATAACCAAAAAGTGTTGCCAGCTGCGCGTACATTAAAACAATTTGAAAAACTCTTAGAAAGTACTTTTGAATATATCGTCCTGCTAGAAGTGCATATCAGCAATTTAAAAACCGTGAAACAAGAGGCGGATAAGCGGTGCAAGAAACTAATTATTCATGCCGACTTGGTTCAGGGCCTAAAAACGGATAACTTTGCAGCCGACTTTTTATGCAATGATATTCGCCCTGCAGGTATTATTTCCACTCGATCAAATATTATTATGAAAGCAAAATCTAAAAACATTATTGCTATTCAACGTATGTTTTTACTCGATACAATTGCATTAGAAAAAAGTTATTCACTAATTGATCAAACGGCTCCAGACTTCATTGAAATGCTACCAGGTGTAATTCCCGAACTCATTGAAGAAGTATATGAGCGTACGGGTATTCCCATTATTAACGGTGGACTCATTCGGACAAAGCAACACATCGAGGATGCACTAGCAGCAGGTGCTGTAGCCGTGACGACCTCTGATAACCAATTGTGGGAACACTTTATTTAAGTGGAGAACTTTCTACGTCATTGTTGACAGAATAAACTTACCACTCTATACTTGAAAACAAGTTAATATAAGTGGTTGAGTTTAGGAGTCCACAATTAAGTTCTTGCACATAGCAAGATTTAATTGTGGACTTTTTTGCGTCGTAATTGCTCAACTACCAAACTTAAATTGGGTAGGAGGAGATATAAATGACACCTTTTGCAGGTGAATTGATCGGAACGATGATATTAATATTATTTGGTGGGGGCGTAGTAGGCGGTGTAGCACTAAACAAATCCAAAGCAAATAGTGGTGGATGGATTGTTGTTACTGTAGGATGGGGTCTTGCGGTTACACTTGGTGTTTACGCGGTGGGCCAAGCAAGTGGTGCTCATTTAAATCCAGCAGTCACAATTGGTTTCGCGACTATTGGTAATTTCCCTTGGTCAGATGTCCCTATGTATCTTTTAGCACAGATGATTGGCGCAATTCTAGGTGCTATATTAGTGTACTTCCACTACTTACCTCATTGGAAAGAAACAGAAGATCCAACTGCCAAACGTGATGTATTTGCTACTACACCTGCAATTTACAATCCGCTGTCAAACATAACAAGTGAAATAATCG
The DNA here is from genome assembly GCF_002743265.1 of Sporosarcina sp. P29. Taxonomy (NCBI): domain Bacteria; kingdom Bacillati; phylum Bacillota; class Bacilli; order Caryophanales; family Caryophanaceae; genus Sporosarcina; species Sporosarcina sp. P29. Next base: position 33,527 of record NZ_PDYX01000020.1, read on the forward strand.
GGACGTTCATTTTAGTACTTGGTTTATTATCTATTGGTGCCAATGAATTTACTGAAGGACTAAACCCGTTAATCGTTGGCGCTTTGATCATCGCAATTGGGCTATCACTTGGCGGTACAACTGGCTATGCGATCAACCCTGCACGTGATCTTGGTCCGCGGATAGCACATGCTTTCTTACCTATTCCCGGAAAAGGACCATCCGGATGGAAGTATGCATGGATTCCAGTAGTAGGCCCAATAATTGGCGGTACATTCGGTGCCCTATTCTACAAACAATTTTTCCTTAATGAAAACAGCATGACATTTTGGATTGTCGGTGCATTCATACTTGCAATTCTTCTCGCGGCTCAGTTTACAATCCGTAAAGAAGTAGTACAATCAAGTCTTCTAATTCAGACACATAAAACTACGAATGACTAATCATCTTCATAAATACTGGAGGAATAAATCATGACTAAAAAATACATTATGGCATTAGATCAAGGTACAACAAGTTCAAGAGCAATATTATTCGATAAAAAAGGTAAGATTTTTCATACTGCACAACAAGAGTTCACTCAATATTTCCCACAATCTGGTTGGGTAGAACACAATGCTGACGAAATTTGGAGCTCCATTTTGTCTGTCATTGCTGGTGTATTATCAGAAAAGAATATTTCAGCTGAGCAAATTGAGGGCATTGGAATCACGAATCAACGTGAAACAACGGTCGTTTGGGATAAGCACACAGGTAATCCCATTTATAATGCGATTGTATGGCAATCTCGTCAAACTGCAGAGATATGTGAGGATCTCAAAGAAAGCGGTTACAACGATTTGTTCAGAGATAAGACCGGATTGCTTATCGATGCATACTTTTCAGGCACTAAAGTCAAGTGGATTTTGGATAATGTCAAAGGCGCACGTGAAAAAGCTGAAAATGGAGACTTGTTGTTCGGTACGATTGATACGTGGATTATTTGGAAGTTATCCGGTGGTGCGGCACACGTAACAGATTACTCGAACGCTTCTAGAACGCTTATGTACAATATACATGAACTACAATGGGACGAGGAACTATTGTCTATCTTGGATGTGCCGGCATCGATGTTGCCTAAAGTGTGTCCTTCATCAGAAGTCTATACACATGCGGACCCCGAGCAATTCTTCGGTCACGCTGTTCCTATCGCGGGTATTGCAGGAGATCAACAAGCTGCATTATTCGGTCAAGCTTGTTTTGAATCGGGTATGGTGAAAAACACATATGGAACAGGTTGCTTTATGCTAATGAACACTGGCGAAAAAGCGGTTAAATCCGATAATGGGCTGTTAACAACCATCGCTTGGGGAATTGATGGCAAGGTAGAGTATGCGCTAGAAGGAAGTATCTTCGTCGCAGGTTCAGCAATTCAGTGGTTGCGCGATGGTTTACGCATGTTCCGAAACTCTTCCGAAAGTGAGCAATACGCAAAACGGGTCTCTTCTACAGATGGCGTCTATGTCGTACCGGCATTTGTTGGTCTTGGTACCCCCTACTGGGATAGTGATGTGCGTGGTGCCGTATTCGGTTTAACACGCGGAACGACGAAAGAGCATTTTGTACGGGCTACGCTAGAATCCCTTGCGTACCAAACGAAAGACGTCGTTGATGCAATGGAATCGGATTCAGGTATCTCCCTAAAAACGTTGCGGGTAGATGGCGGAGCAGTCGAGAACAACTTCTTGATGCAGTTCCAATCCGATTTACTAAATGTATCGGTTGAACGTCCGACGATTAATGAAACAACAGCGCTCGGTGCTGCATACTTAGCCGGACTTGCTGTAGGTTTCTGGAAAGACCGTTCAGAAATTGCCGCACAATGGGCAATAGATCGACCGTTCCAACCTAATATGGAGGAATCTGAACGCGAAAAGCTGTACGGCGGCTGGCAAAAAGCTGTACAGGCAGCGACTATGTTTAAATAAGTTCTTTGCTGAAAGTACCTGTAGGTTCATTTGTCGTGACTGTTTTAATTGTCATGCCTTTCCCTACAGGTATTTTTCATCCCGTTGTCTTTTTAAACTCGCGACCCGTATGAATCTACAAGGATAGTTTGTAGTGGCTAAAGACATCGAATATAGAGTAATAATAAAGTTCGCTGCCATCTAAAAATAATAGCCGATCCGCACGATTGGAAGTTAATTGTGGCTGCAATGGATTTCCATCAGGTTTACGGAAGTCGAGCTCTTGAACTATTTCGTAGGAATCAGCTTTTTGAATCAATTCAAAAAAGTGATGATGATCAAAGTACTCTCGATGCACGACCATTGCATCGCCATTGACCGCAAATGTTTGAAATCCAAGTGCGTCAGTAGAGAATTCGAACTCGCCACTCTCATTCATTAAACCAATTTGTGCATCCATGCCAATGAAATACCAAATTTCATCATTCGCCGCCACATTCAGCGCCAAACATTCTCCTGTGAGCTTTCTATCATTCCCGTCATCTATAATATTTCCTTCATGATCCCAGCCTACTAGCCCTGAATTACCAATTGGTTTCTTCCAACCATAATTACCGTACACGCCTTCATCAAAATAACCTGTCCATATCTGATTATCTTTCGTCGTATATATATGGTCGATTCCATCGCCTAAACAGAATGAACGAATCAAGTTCCCGTCCCAATCATAGACGCGTCCATTTTGATCAACATGGGTTTCATCATGGTAAATAGATCTTGCGCAGGCAAGCAGTATATGGTCATCGTCAATCGATTCAACTACATGATAATTACACTGTTCATTCGGCAAATGCAGTACCGTCTCCTTACCATCCTTCAGACGAAGTACTTTTACGAATAAGTCTGACAAGTATATTGAACTGCTATCAATTCATACTTTCCCATAGTGTACAGGTATATCAGATAGAAATAATAAAATGTGAAAAACAGTTATATATCACTACCTATTTCATTACATTTCGAATATACGTCAACCAATGCAGCGTGCTAAAATATATTAAATGCAATTCCAAAGAGGATGTGTAAAACTCAAAAGAAGTTCGTTATTAGCTGTACACTCATCACGTTACACGGTATTTGATTTATAAAATCAAACGATTAAAGAGGTGTTCAAAGTTGATAGCAGAAAATAAAGAACAAACGATATTTACTCATACAGGAAAGAAAATCATAACAGATCGTGTGATTGATATAATAGCGAAAGTCGATGAACCACTAGTCGTTGTACTCGGCAATATGTTAAGCGACGAAGAATGCGACGAACTGATTCAGCTTTCTACAGATAAAATGAAACGTTCTAAAATCGGCGTAATTCATGCAGAAAATGAAATTAGAACAAGTAGCGGTATGTTTATTGAAGAACCTGATAACTTGATCGTCCTACGGATAGAAAAACGGATTGAAACAATTATGAATATCCCCATCGAACACGGCGAAAGTCTCCAAGTTCTTCACTACCTACCTGGACAAGAATATAAAGCGCATCACGACTTCTTCTCAGCAACAAGCAACGTTACGAATAACCGGATTAGCACACTCGTCATGTACTTGAACGATGTCGAAGAAGGCGGTGAAACGTACTTCCCTCACCTCAAACTGTCCATCACACCTAAAAAAGGAATGGCTGTCTACTTTGAGTATTTCTATAATGATCCGTTATTGAATGATCTAACGCTACACGGTGGCGCACCCATCGAACTCGGTGAGAAGTTTGTAGCTACACAGTGGATGAGGAAGCAAAGAGTACGGTGAGAGACTTAAAATCTAACTTGCATTATAAAAACCGTTTGAGGCCGCAATTCAGTCTCGAACGGTTTTACAATATCAGCTCACTTGTTCAACCGTGAGTATGCGATTTCACCTCCAATTTATGTTTTCGTAAATATTCAAAACCACCTTTATTTAAGCCGTAACAAAGTTCTATAACCATTACGCTTAACTACTTTTGGTTTTGTAAGTTGAAATTATCGATCATTAGTAAAAAAGCACCAACTCTATAAAACTGGAGTTGGCGCTTTGAATGTATTTTGATAGAATGGCTTACATCATACCGCCCATCTCACATTAAATATAACTTATGGTAAAATTGTTTACTTCCCTTAGGAAAAATTCTCATTTCACTTCTATAACAATTTTTCCTTTTGCATGGTGAGTTTCGCTTAATTCATGTGCTTCTCGTAGTCCTTTTGCGGAAAGAGGAAATGTGTGACCTATATGAGTTTTCACTTCTCCTCTTTGCATTAGCTCACCGAGTTCAGCAAGTTGCTTTCCATTCGGATTAAGCCATAGAGATTCAGCTGTAATATGATTAGCTTCAGCCTTTTCAAGGTTTGGCTGGCCTGCAATCGAAACCAGTCGACCACCTTTTTTAACTACACTCAAGCTTTTCTCTAAAATCTCTCCGCCCATTGTATCCACAACTAAATCAACGTCTTTTACGACATCTGTAAAATCAGTTGTTTCATAGTTAATAAATTCGTCAACACCGAGCTCTTTTAAGAACGCTTCGTTCTTAGCACTAGCTGTCGATAGAACATAAGCGCCAAAACTTTTAGCGATTTGAATGCCCAAGCTTCCCACACCGCCTGAGCCAGCGTGAATTAATACTTTATCTCCAGGTTTAATTTGACCAAAATCAATAAGACATTGCCAAGCTGTTAGTCCTGCTAGTGGAACTGAAGCAGCTTCCTCAAAACTAACATCGGATGGTTTTAAAGCAACTAAGTCTTCGTTAACAGCAACATACTCAGCGTATGTTCCATTTTCCATTGCGGGCCGAGCGAATACTTCATCTCCTACTTTGAAACTCTTCACGTCTTTCCCTACTTCAGCGATTACTCCCGCTGCATCCCATCCCAAAATAAGCGGAAATTCAAAAGATATATTCTCTTTCATATAACCTTCTCGAACTTTCCAGTCAATAGGATTCACTGACGTTGCATGCATCTCTATTAATACCTGATGATGTTGTATTTCCGGCTTCGGAAGTTCTTTCTCAATAAGCTCTTCTGCTCCACCGTATTGTTCAATAACAATTGCTTTCATCTACTTCACTCTCCCTATTCTGTTCATTCAGTATAGATACCCGTTTAATCAAAAAAGTATTCATTTACTGAGCTAACATCGTTTTCCTCATTAATTAAATCTACTCTCCAAAAAAGGTTCTTCATAACTATTGAAGAACCTTTACATCCCTTAAGCAAAAAATTATTTTAGTGATAACCTTACATCATTGTGTGTGCACCAGGTACCTGATTAAGATGATCTATTATTGAATAGTTCGCGTGTAGATCAGGTTTTAACATATTGACAGATAATTCTTTATGGCATCATAACCCCCAACCAACCACTTTTGTGTTACAGTTGTTACATAAATGCGGTTGGTTTAAATAACCCCTAATTGGATGGTCTTCAAAAATATTTTATATTATAACGTAGAGAACGAAGAAATTCATTTGTAAAAAGGAGGACGGCATGAACCTAGGCCTTATTGTCTCATTGATTATCGTTGTCATAGTTTTAGTTGTCGGACTACTTTTGACCATGTCCATTGCTAATTCCAGTACTACTTCCGAGAAGAAAACTTATAATAGTAAAAAAAGCTTTTCCAATTTAATGTGGATTTATGTTTTATCATTACCAGTGATTATTATATTAACTCTTATAGCTATATTTATATTTTACTAACATTTCGAGAGTGAAATTGCGTTATATCTCTTAACTTCTTGGCACATAGATACACTACCTTTATCTATAATGTATCAGGGTCCTTGGATACTTACGGTCTAACCCATTTACCATACAAAACTTTTACATTTCAGCAGACGCAAAAGCGCCAACTCCATAATAATGGAGTTGGCGCTTTTAAAATATATAGTGGGAAAACGACTTACATCATGCCGCCCATTCCACCCATACCGCCCATATCAGGCATACCGCCACCTGCTGGTTCTGGTAGGTCTGCAACAACAGCTTCAGTAGTCAAGAACATTGCCGCTACAGATGCTGCGTTTTGTAGTGCGTAACGAGTTACTTTAGTTGGATCTACGATACCTGCTTCTACCATGTTAACCCATGTGCCTTCTGCTGCGTTAAAGCCGATGCCGACTTCTTCGCGCTTCAAGCGATCTACTACGATAGAACCTTCAAGGCCCGCGTTTGTTGCAATTTGACGTACTGGCTCTTCAAGTGCACGAAGTACAATCTTGATACCCGTTGCTACGTCGCCTTCAGTATCTTCAAGTAATGCTTCTACTTTCTTATACACGTTTACTAGTGCAGTACCACCACCAGATACGATTCCTTCTTCAACTGCTGCACGTGTAGAGTTCAATGCGTCTTCGATTCGAAGTTTACGCTCTTTCAACTCAGTTTCAGTTGCAGCTCCAACTTTGATAACTGCTACACCGCCAGCTAGTTTAGCTAGACGTTCTTGCAATTTCTCTTTGTCGAATTCAGAAGTAGTTTCTTCCAATTGTGAACGGATTTGACCAACACGTGATTCGATAGAACCTGCGTCGCCGCTACCTTCTACGATTGTTGTGTTGTCTTTTGTAACTACAATCTTCGCTGCGCGTCCTAGTGATGTAAGGTCAGCAGATTTCAGATCAAGTCCTAGATCTTCTGTGATTACCTGTCCACCAGTCAGGATTGCGATGTCTTCAAGCATAGCTTTACGGCGATCGCCGAAGCCAGGTGCTTTAACTGCAACTGCGTTAAATGTACCGCGAAGTTTGTTGACAACTAGCGTAGCTAAAGCTTCACCTTCAACGTCTTCAGCGATGATCAACAATGGTTTACCTTGCTGAACAACTTGTTCAAGCACTGGAAGGATTTCCTGGATGTTGTTGATTTTCTTATCTGTAATCAAGACATATGGATTATCAAGTACTGCTTCCATTTTGTCTGTGTCTGTTGCCATATAAGCAGATGCGTAGCCACGATCGAATTGCATACCTTCTACTACATCCAGCTCTGTTACGAAGCCTTTGGATTCTTCGATTGTGATGACACCATCGTTACCCACGCGCTCCATTGCTTGTGAAATCAACTCGCCGACTTCTTCATCTCCAGAAGAGATAGCCGCAACTTGTGCGATTTCTTGTCTAGTTTCGATTTCATCGGAAACACTTTGAAGACCTTCAACTGCTGCGATTACCGCTTTTTCGATTCCTTTACGGATACCGACTGGGTTTGCGCCAGCTGTTACGTTCTTCAAGCCTTCACGGATCATTGCTTGTGCAAGGACAGTTGCTGTTGTTGTTCCGTCTCCTGCGATGTCATTTGTCTTGGATGCAACTTCAGCTACAAGTTTTGCGCCCATGTTTTCGAATGCATTTTCAAGCTCGATTTCTTTTGCGATGGTTACGCCGTCATTTGTAATAAGTGGTGAACCGAATTTGCGTTCAAGTACGACGTTACGACCTTTTGGCCCAAGTGTTACTTTTACAGCATCTGCTAGTGTATCTACACCGCGGAGCATTGCGGAACGTGCATCTTCGTTAAATTTAAGTTCTTTAGCCATTGTATTTAATTCCCTCCAGAGTTTTCTATTTGTCTACTACATTTTCGTTATAATTAATTATCCAATAATTGCAAGAATATCGCTTTCACGAAGGATTAAGTATTCAGTACCTTCATACTTCACTTCAGTGCCTGCGTATTTAGAGAAGATGATACGGTCGCCTTCAGATACTTCTAGTTCGACGCGCTGTCCGTTCTCAAGAACACGGCCTGTACCAGCAGCAATTACTTTTCCTTCTTGTGGCTTTTCCTTCGCAGAGTCCGGTAGAACAATGCCGCTTGATGTTTTTTCTTCTGCTTCGATTAATTCGATAATGATACGGTCACCTAGTGGTTTCAACAAATGAAACAACCTCCTCGAGATAATGGGTAGTTTTTATTTTTCTTAGCACTCACTTACAACGAGTGCTAACACAACTCTTATATTAAAGAATTTCACACATAATTGCAAGTAAAAGCGTTCGACATTTTCTTCTTTTGCCAAACGTCTTTTTTCGCGTTAAACTAGTCAACATGTATGAAAGAAAGGTTGTGCACCGTGAAAAACTGGGTTGTTGCTCTGATGATCTTCATGTCGTATGTGTTGCTCCAGATTGCCAGCATTTTTCTTGCCCCTGAATTAATTGTTTACTTCACCGGCAAAGACTTGTCCAAAGTAGAAGCCGTGTCTCAAGGGTTCGCTTGGACGTTATTCATTACGCAAGGTGTCGCAGCGCTCATAATCGCCGCGATCCTGTTACGAAATAAAAAGTTCTTACCTGTATTTAAAGGAAAGCCATCGGGATTCGGAAGCGTTCTTCTATGGGGGATACTTGGTTTCTTCCTCGCCATGGCTGGACAAATTGTAGGAGCTGCGATTGAGTCGGTGTTCGGTGTGACCGCAGGCTCCGAGAATACGGAGTTATTGTCGAATATCTCGAAAACCGCCCCTATTATTATTTTTGCCATGGTGTTGTTTGCACCGTTCCTTGAAGAAGTCGTGTTCCGCCGGATTATTTTCGGTGGCTTGTACAGAAAGACGAACTTCTGGGTCGCTGCCATTGTCAGCGCCATCGTCTTTGCAGCTGTGCATGGTGAGTTGCAACACTTACTCATGTACTTGATGCCAGGTCTCGCGTTCGCTTTCGTCTATTACAAGACCAAGCGACTGCTAACTCCGATGATTGCCCATTTCATCATGAACAGTTTCGTCACCGTCGTGCAATGGAATGCGGATAAGCTGCAACAATTACAAGATATGCAACAGAGTATCATATTATTCCTGCAATAGAAAAAATCTCCCCGTGAATGGGGAGATTTTTTAATATGGATATGCAGAAAGATGAATCTGGCCTGTGGTTCGGGGATTGGAGTTCCAGCAGGGGACGCTTTCCTGAGGGCGCGGCCCGAGCCTCCAGGAGTCGCCCCTACTTCCACTCCAATCCCTACATTTAAAATATATGGATATAGATCACTTACTGACAGTGTGGTCTGAATTATTTTCAGTCTTTTACTTTTTTAGTTCAAGTGCAATTGTCTAGGTTTCTACTTATACTTTTCCAATCAGATTTCAGAACACAACAGTAGTTGATCGTAAGTGGAATGCTCCCGATGGATCAGCGTCCACCTGGAACGTCGATCAACGGCGTCTCACCCACTCTCAAAATCATTACTGAGCCGCCATAACTTGCACCATCTTATCAATATCAGGCTTCGCTGTTCCTCTCACGTTCTCTGTCAAAATACTAAAGATCAGCTCTTGGCCGCTCTTTGTCTTCACATAGCCGGATAACGAATCCGTACCGTTGAGTGAACCGGTCTTCGCCTGCACCTTGCCTCTGACAACAGGACTCGTCAAACGGTTGCGCAATGTCCCGCCTAGCATGCGGTCGTTCACGCCTGCGATTGGCAACGAACGCTCAAACGCTGGATACCATTCCTTAGACTGAGCAGCATACAGTACTTCCACAATCTTCTCGGAAGGGATTTTATTCTTATGCGACATACCAGAGCCATCCTCTAGATACATACCTTTCGTGCTAATGCCGTCTTTTTCTAACGTTTCCCTAACGACACGCAAGCCGGCATTCCAGCTTCCTTCATTATATACTTCACGCCCCATGGACTTGGCCAAGATCTCTGCATGTGAGTTGTTGCTGTACTTCATGAATGGCATCATCAAATAATATAAGGACATCGACTCTTTCTTTGCGAGTAACTCTGCATTCGCAGGAGTTTTCCCACGTGTTACACGAGCAGTCGATTGAAGTTTGACGCCTTCTTTAGCTAGCGCGCGTTTAAAGACGTCTGCAGTAAAGGCTGTCGGATTGGATACCGTCACCCATTGGCGCTTGCCATTCGAATTGAGTGGAACATTACCCGAAACAATAATTGTGTTCGTGCCTTGTTGACGTTTAATTGTAACGGTGTTGCGTTGGTTTTTCGGTACAGTGCGTGTGCGATTAACGACTTTTACGATGTCTGTGTGCGGAGTCAGTGTCACTGCTCCCGCCCTACCGTTTCGTGTCGGCTTCGCATGGACAATTGTCGTACCCGCGTCGTAGTCTTTATTCGGCGAGATCGTCAGTGCTGAAACTTGCGCTGCGTAGTAATACGTCTCATCCGACTTATGAATACCGGGTGATAGACGCTGTGTATCAAACCATGTATCGTCCGCCACGATATGTCCGGTTACGGATTGGATGCCTGATTCACGCATTTGGCGTGCCATGCGCAATAAGTCGGCTTCAAGTAAGGTCGGATCGCCTGTCCCACGCAAATATAGATGACCGTCGAGGATACCATTTTTCACTGTGCCGTTCGTTAAGACATCTGTATCGAATGTATAATCTTTCCCTAACACTTCAAGTGCAGATGTACTTGTAAGAACTTTGACATTTGATGCAGGTGTGACTCCTTGATTGCCACGATATTGATAGACTATGCGATTAGTATCCGCTTCACGTACGATGACGCTGCTTCGTGTACCACGCATACGCTGACTTGAAATCACTTGATTAATCCCTGTTTCTAAACCTTTATAGGACTGCTGAGCCGCAGCTGCTTGACCTTCTATAACTGGAGTCGTAACACTCACTATAAGCAACATTGCACCTAGTAACCATTTGCTCCATTTAGTTGGAGTCTTTTTACTGTTCACTTGTATTCATTTCCCCCTACTCATTCTATTCTTAGATAGTTTACCATAGGGGCATTGGTAAATGAACCCATATTTGACCACGTCAAGGAAAACGTAAAAGATCCTCCTGCGCGAGCAGGAGGATCTAAATGGATTTACTTATCGTCTGTTTTATTCATCACTTCATCAATCTGACGCTGTTGCTCTGCCTTCACTTCTTCCATCTGGCGCAGACGTTCCGCTTTCTCGAACTTCCGATAACCTAGACGTGAAATCACAATACTGACCTCATACAAAATGAATAGCGGAACCGTGGTGAATAAATGTGACACAATGTCCGGTGGTGTAATGAACGCTGCCAGTACGAACAAAACGAAATACGCAACTTTTCGTATTTTGACAAGTACCTTAGGTTGCAACACACCGAGACGTGATAAAAATAAAATGACAATCGGTAACTGAAAGACGAAACCGAACGGCAATAGTAGCGAGAATAAAAAAGAGAAATACTCATTAATACCGATTGTCTGCTCAATGTTTAATTGACCTGACAGATTAATCATGAATTTCATGACATACGGTAGCAATATAAAATAAGAGAAACTGATTCCTGCTAAAAACAGGAGAAAAGCAAACGGGATATATGACAGCGTGACACGCCGTTCCAAGTCACGAAGTCCCGGTGAAATAAAGGCCCAAAATTGATACATGATGACTGGTGAAATAATAACAATCGCAAGAAATACAATGACCTTCAAATAGATCACGACTGGATCTACGACGTTAAATGCATTCAATGTGACTTGTTCAGCCGGTGTATCGAACTGTATAAAATTAATGAGCGGCTTCGCCAAGAAAAAACTACCGATTGCCCCAACAATAAAGAAAACGACGATTACCATCAGCCGTTTTCGAACTTCATCTATATGTTCAATGATTGTTAAGTCTTTATCTGCCATCAGAATAACACCCTAACTCAGCGCACTTCTTCTTTCTTGTCTTCAACCTTTTTTACGTCGTCTTCGTCGTCTGTAAGGCCTTTAGTTGCGTTTTTGAACTCGCGCAATGAAGAACCGAACGCTTTACCGATTTCAGGTAATTTCTTAGGACCAAATATAAGCAATGCAATCACAGCAATAATCAGTAAACTTCCGATACCTGGAGCCATGTTGGCCACCTCCTTGTAATATGTCTATTCTACATGAAAACCTATAATTTTACTATCACAGTGTCACGTAATTTGTGAATCTTTTACGTCCGTTTTGATGAGATAAATCAATGTTTGCAACTCAACAGACAAGTCGATTGTCTGAATGCGGATTGTATCTGGTACTGCCAGCCGTTCAGGAGTAAAGTTTAAAATCCCTTTTACAGACGTTGTAGCGAGACGGTCTGTCAATTCCTGTGCAACACGTGATGGCACAGTCAAAATAACCATTTCAATACCCAGCTCATTAATTTTCTCTTCAATACGATCAGGTGGATAGATAAGAATATCGTTCTTCAGTTCGCCCTCATACGGTGCTTTCGGATCGAATGCGACCACAATTTTCGTGTTATGAATCTTTTGGAAATTGTATTTTAAAAAGGCGTTTCCGAGACTACCTACCCCGATCAATGCCACATTGGTTTCTTCATCTTGATCAAGCGTTTCACGGAAGAATTGCAACAAGGAGTCGACGTCATAGCCGTACCCTTTGCGCCCAAGCGCTCCAAAATGGGAGAAATCTCTGCGAATCGTTGCCGCATCAATCTTCATCGCTTCACTTAACTCACCAGATGAAATGCGTTGTACACCTTTATCTGCATAATTTCGTAAAAATCTATAGTATAAAGGCAACCGTTTTGATGTTGCCTGCGGAATTCTAGGTTTCCTCACAGCTGTGCCCTACCCCCATTGTCACTTCAATGACCAACCCCTCAACAAGGGTATAGCCGCTTTTATCGTACAGCACAACGAGTTCATTGTAAAGCCGATTATTGCATGAGGCGCCCCATTCCATTAAACTGATAAGGAATAGAGGTGTGGGGCTTGATTATTTTACAAGTGAATGGACTAACCAAGTCTTTTTCAGGTACGGATCTACTAGAGAACGTCCGTCTCGAAGTACAGCATCGAGATCGTGTCGCACTAGTTGGACGAAACGGTGCTGGAAAATCGACATTATTGAAAATCATTGCAGGTGAAATATCCGCGGACGAAGGAGATATCATCATTCCAAAAGGTGTACGTATGGGCTACCTCGAACAGCACAGCGGACTCGATTCGGAATTAACGATTTGGGATGAAGTGATGACGGTATTCGCACCACTTCGTGAAAAAGAAAGTCGTCTACGCGCGCTAGAGCATGAAATGTCGAATCCTGCGGTATATGAAGACGCGGACCGTTACGCTCGCGTCATGACCGAATATGATGAACTACAAATTGAGTTTAAGGAAGCGGGAGGCTATCAATTTGAAGCAGATGCCCGTTCTGTGCTTCATGGGATGCGTTTTTACCCGGATGATTTCGAGAAGCCTGTACATTTACTATCAGGCGGTCAAAAGACGCGTCTAGCGCTTGCAAGGATGCTTTTGAGCAAGCCAGATTTATTAATACTCGATGAGCCAACCAATCATTTGGATATCGAAACACTAAACTGGCTCGAACGGTATTTGTCTGGCTACGAAGGTGCGATTCTAATCGTTTCACATGACCGATACTTCCTCGATAAAGTCGTTACCACTGTTTATGAAGTATCTCGACGTAAAGTCTCAAGGTACAGCGGTAATTACAGCTCGTACTTAGACGAGAAAGCGAAGAACTATGAACGTGATCAGAAGTTGTTCGTTCAAGAAAAGGATGAACGGGCAAAGCTAGAGGAATTCATTCAGAAGAATATTGCACGTGCGTCCACTTCCAAAATGGCGAAAAGTCGACGGAAGCAACTAGAACGCAGGGACTGGATGGACTCCCCAGACGGCGATGAGAAATCCGCGAACTTCTCTTTCTCTATTGATCGGCCTAGCGGTAACGATGTCCTGTCACTAGACGATGTCAAAATCGGCTATGGCGAAGAGCCTGTATCGAAGAATATTAATCTGCGTATTTACAAAGGGGATCGTGTGGCTTTTGTCGGACCAAATGGTGTCGGTAAATCCACATTACTTAAAACCATAGTTAAGCGCAACGAACTTATGGGCGGCGAAATCCGCTATGGGACGAATGTTCAGTTCGGTTACTACGACCAAAACCAGGCAACACTTATCGGTTCCGGTACCGTCCTGCAAGAAATATGGGATGACTGGCCACTAATGAATGAAAAAGATGTACGCTCACTACTTGGACGCTTCTTGTTCACTGGCGATGACATAGAAAAACTCGTTTCTTCCCTGTCAGGCGGAGAAAAAGCCCGTCTTTCATTAGCACAATTAATGCTCGAAAAGTCCAATACATTAATCTTGGACGAGCCTACGAATCATCTAGATCTCGACAGCAAGGAAATACTAGAAAACGCACTCGACGACTTCCCTGGAACGATTCTATTCGTGTCACATGACCGCTACTTTATCAATCGACTCGCCACCAAAGTTATTGAAATGAGTGACGATGGAGCAGTTGAGTACCTTGGCGATTACGATTACTTCGTTGAGAAAAAAACGGAGACAGAAGAGATCTTAGCGGCTACACAACTCGAACAACGATCAAAAGAACCCGTCGTCAAGAAAGAAGTGGCGAATAAAGAAAACCAACGCCACGAACGCCGACTAACGAGATCCATTGCGGAGTTAGAGAAAAAACTTGAAGCGTACGACGAAGCAATCGAAACTTTGCAAGCCAAACTACTAGAACCCGAATTGGCGAACGATCACGTCGAACTAATGGATATTCAACGTCAAATTGATGAGATTCAAGCAATCCATGACGAACAATCAGAAGAGTGGTTGGTACTTCAAGATGAGTTAGAGAACTTGTAAAGATGTAGGAAGACTGAAGATTATGTAATACAAAACGAGCATTGAGAACTGATTGGTTCTTGATGCTTTTTTGTTTATGCTATTTTGGTTATGAGTGTTGCTGCGGTAGTTATGAGCTTTGGCAGTGTTGTGTAGGGCGGATGCGGGAGAGGTATGAGCGATTGTGGCATTGCATAGAGCAGACACGGGGAATCTATGAGCGGGCGCGGCATTGCATAGAGCGGACACGGGGGGATCTATGAGCGGGCGCGGCGTTTCATAGAGCGGACACGGGGGATCTATGAGCGGGCGCGGCGTTGCATAGAGCGGACACGGGGATCTATGAGCGGGCGCGGCGTTGCATAGAGCAGACACGGGGGATCTATGAGCGGACGCGGCGTTGCATAGAGCGGACACGGGGGATCTATGAGCGGCGCGGCGTTGCATAGAGCACATACGGGGGATCTATGAGCGGGTGCGGCATTGCATAGAGCACATACGGGGGATCTATGAGCGGCGCGGCGTTTCATAGAGCGGACACGGGGGATCTATGAGCGGGCGCGGCGTTGCATAGAGCGAACACGGGGGATCTATGAGCGGGCGCGGCGTTGCATAGAGCGGACACGGGGGGATCTATGAGCGGGCGCGGCATTGCATAGAGCGGACACGGGGGGATCTATGAGCGGGCGCGGCATCTCACAAATCGGACGTACATTCTATAGAGCAATCCAGGTATTTTATAAGCACTTCTGCGATAACTATCAGCACTTGTAGAAAAACACCATTCTTCAACTATATTAGCCAAACAATTACACGACAAATTGCGACAAGAAACCCTCCATTCCTCTTATCATTCGTCATTTTAATACTTTCATAAAAAATCGCAAGCTAAAATACACTTTATTTCTCCACAATCTTCTCCACAGTTCAAATCCCCATTTGAACACATATGAACATAGTTATCCACGTTGTCCACAATTATTTGTTTATTAGTCCACATAGTTATCCAATATGTATCCGTTTACCATACACAGGTTATGAATGTTACCCACAAACTATCCACAAACTGTGCATAAGTACGAATGTTCCCTCTTGACAAATTAATATTCGTCTAACAAAAAAACACACAATTTGCTGAAAGTTAGCAAACTGTGTGTATCTTCATTAATTCCATGATTTTAATGGCATTCCAGGTCGACCATTCATTCTAGAATCACTTCGAACGCCACTTTTCCACATCTCATAGCCAGCTGCAGCAATCATCGCTGCATTATCTGTACACAATGAAATAGGCGGAACATAAAAGGGAATTCCCTCATTTTCAAGCGCAGTAGTCAGCGATTTTCGCAGTCCTCGATTCGCAGCTACACCACCCGCTGCGATCACTTGCTTCACATCATATTCTTTCGCTGCTTTTACTGTTTTGACTGTCAGTACATCGACAACACTTTGCTGAAAGCCCGCCGCAACATGATCATGATTGATCTTTCCGCCTTTTTGCTCGATATTATGCTTATAATTGATAACGGAAGACTTCAATCCACTAAAACTGAAGTCATACGAATCTTTTTCGAGCCAAGCACGCGGGAAATCAATACTTTCATCACTCGCCTGCGCTAGCCGATCTACCTGTGGACCTCCTGGATAGGGCAAACCAAGTACACGAGCTACTTTATCATAAGCCTCGCCTGCTGCGTCATCACGCGTTTCACCGATCAATTCGAATGAACCATGTGACTTCATAACGACAAGCTCCGTATGACCACCTGAGACGATGAGCGCCAGCAAAGGAAACTCCATCTCATGAATCAATTGGTTTGCATAGACATGACCTGCAATATGATGCACACCAATTAACGGTAACTGATTCGCAAAGGCAAAAGCCTTCGCGGCATTGATACCGATCAACAATGCCCCCACTAACCCAGGTCCTTCTGTCACAGTGACTGCTTCCAAATCACTTGGTACAAGTTTCGCTTCATTTAATGCTTCCTGAATCACCAGTGTGATTTGTTCCACATGTAAACGCGAAGCTATTTCAGGAACGACACCGCCAAATTGCTTTTGCTGCTGGATTTGTGATGATACTATAGAAGAGATAATTTCCGTTCCATTTTTCACTATAGAAGCCGCGGTTTCATCACAGCTCGTTTCAATACCTAAAATATAATGATCTTTATCCATTAGAATTCCACCCACATGACGAGCCCATCTTCATGGTCGTCTGTATAATAGTTTTTCCTGATGCCGCCTTCTTGAAAACCTAACTTACGATACAACGTCCGTGCTGGTTCATTACTTACACGTACTTCAAGCGTCATGGTCTTTACCTCATTCAATCGGCACAACTCCATAGCCTGACGCATCAGATCTTCTCCATATCCCTTACCTCGGTAAGCTGAAAGTACGGCCACATTAGTAATATGACATTCATCGAGAACAATCCACATACCGCAATGCCCAATCACTTCACCCTCTAGGTCCGCTACAATATAATGAGCATACGCATTTCCTGTTAATTCATGCTCGAAAATCTCTTCTGTCCAAGGTGTTGCAAATGATTCGAGTTCTATACTCGCAACCGCTGGAATATCATCATGTGTCATCTTTCGAAATACCACTTCATTACTCATGGGAAGACTCCTTCTTCACCAAATTGGCTTCTGCTTCAGTAATCCTTTTATACTGTGGCGTAAACATATGCACTGTTTCCGCTTGTTCTGCACTTTGAGCCAGTAAAATAGCAGAAGATGCACGCGGCACATTCAGTGCGTACGAAGCAAAATGTGCTTGTTCTCCAAGATGCTCACGAATAATTGATTCATGCAGTTTCACATCTTCTCCAACAAATAAAATCGCCTCGTTATACTCTTTTAACTCCTTCAGCAACCCTGCAAGTGCACAGTGCTGATCTTCGAGCACATTGACCAGTTCAGTCCCCTTCGCACGATAGACACCAGCGTAGACATTAGATCTTCTTGCATCAATCATGGAACAGATAAAACCGTTGAATAGTTGTCCATTCAGTGCTAACGCCTTCAGACTCGATACACCGTAAAGAGGCTTATCAAGCGTCCAGGCAAGCGTCTTCGCAATCGTCACGCCAATGCGGACACCTGTATACGAACCTGGACCCTCAGAAACGGCAATTGCATCTATTTCCGAAGGAGTAATGTCTGCCTTACGACACGCCTCTTCCACTGCTGGCATTGCGCGTAGCGAGTGATTAATCTTCATCATACTTGACTCTTCGATAAGTAATACATCATCTTTAACAATGGCTACAGATAAAGGTGAATTTGCTGTATCTATACCTAACCATATCATGTAAAAATCTCCTCACAAATACGTGTAAATCGTTCACCTTTTGGCGTACATTCAACTTTACGGGAATCGGAACCTGTATGACGGATGACCAATTCCAACCGATGTTCGGGCAACTCTTCTTGAATATATTGTGCCCATTCCACTACAGAAATCGCATCTCCATAAAATAGCTCGTCCCAACCTAAGTCTTCCTCGCTATTGGCTAACCGATATACATCTAAATGATTGAAAGGGTAATCCCCTTCATACTGCTTGATAATCGTAAAAGTAGGACTACTGACTGTGCGTGTGATACCGATTGCTTTTGCAAGCGCTTTTGTGAATGTTGTCTTACCGGCTCCGAGATCACCTTCAAGTGTCAGTACGTCAGGTGGTCTTAGATAGCGACCGATCTCAGCAGCTAGCTTCTCCATCTCTTCAACGGACTCGATTTCTTTCTCCCACACGGCTAACTCACCCTTCTCTTCCTATTATAGTACTAGTGTACAGAAAAACCTCGTAAAACAAAAGCTAAGAAGACAGCATTGATTATTTACAATAAAAAAACGATCGCACCCGTTAAGGTGAAATCGTTTTGGAATGTTAAATTATGGCGGTCCCGACGGGAATCGAACCCGCGATCTCCTGCGTGACAGGCAGGCATGTTAACCGCTACACCACGGGACCACTGAAAAGAAGCAAAAAAATAAAGCCTAGCAACGTCCTACTCTCACAGGGGGAAACCCCCAACTACCATCGGCGCTGAAGAGCTTAACTTCCGTGTTCGGTATGGGAACGGGTGTGACCTCTTCGCCATCGTTACTA